>DNYQ01000201.1 GCA_003506745.1 Syntrophaceae bacterium | reverse complement strand
GCTCCCCAAGGCGGTCCGCGCACTGGCCAAAACTGCAAAATACTATGAATATCAAGGTGTTATGAAATAAAAATGCCCACCCGCCCCAATCCTGCCTCGGGTGCTGAAAAAGAACCGTAGGATAGCCATATTTTTTATTATTTTTGATTGACTTTCGGTCATGTTTGTACTTATAGTCACAAGCGTGAAATGAGATGCAAGCAGAAAATCCGCAGGCGGGATGTTTCAAAATCGTTTTGTCTCCTGTAATGATCGTGAAAAATTCCGAATGATAAGCCGGAGCGGGTGCGTGTTTCAGCCGGCGGCCTTGAATAACAAATCATTGTGAAACGGACGTTTGTTAACGTTTAAAAAACAATAACTATTTTAAGAAGGGAGTCAGTTATGGGCAATTTATTAGTCAACACACGCGATCAGCAGTTTCTTCTTTTTGAGCAGTTCGGGATTGAAAAAGTTTTTGATTCAGAGGCCTATGGAGGTTATTCCAAGGATGACGTATTGATGATCTTGAGCGAAGCCGAAAAGATGGCCGTCAATGACGTCTTCCCGACTTTGAAAGAAGGAGATGAAGAAGGGTGTCATTTCAAAAACGGCATAGTCAACGTGCCCAAGTGTTTCCGTGAACCGTTTAAAAAATACAGCGAAGCCGGCTGGATTAATCCGATGGATTCTCCCGATGTCGGCGGCCAGGGCTTGCCTCATACCGCGGGTTATGCGGTTTTAGAGTTGTTCTCCGCAGCCAACTATGCTTTCATGATGTATCCCGGTCTGACCCACGGCGCCGCCAACCTGATCAATGTTTACGGCAATGAACAGCAGAAGAAAAAATACATGGAAAAATGTTTTTCCGGTGAATGGACCGGCACGATGTGCCTGACCGAGCCGGGCGCAGGCTCGGACGTCGGCGCGTTGAAAACAACGGCCAAACGTCTTCCCGACGGGAAGTTCCTGATCACCGGAACCAAATGTTTTATTTCGGCGGGCGATCATGATTTGACCCCGAACATCATTCACCCCGTTCTGGCGCGCATTGAAGGCGATCCGGCCGGGACCAAGGGCATTTCCATTTTCATCGTTCCGAAAATCCGCGTCAATGACGACGGCTCCCTGGGCGAGCCCAACGATGTGAAGTGCGGCGGCATTGAACATAAAATGGGCATCAAAGCTTCCGCAACCGCCACCCTGAATTTCGGTGAAGACGGAAAGTGCATCGGCGAACTGCTGGGCGAAGAACGTTCCGGAATCAAGATCATGTTCCAGATGATGAATGAAGCGCGTCTGGTTGTCGGCATGCAGGGTGTTGCCATCGGATCGGCCGCTTTTCAGCATGCCGTGTCTTACGCCAAAGAACGCATTCAGGGAACGCCGGTTTGGGAAATGAAAAATCCCGCCGCCAAAGCGGTAACCATCATCAACCACCCCGATGTCCGCAAAAAACTCATGTGGATGAAGTCCCATGTCGAAGGCATCCGAGCACTCGCCTATTTTGGCGCCTACTGCATGGATATGAGCAAGATCTCCAAAACGGAAGTGGAAAAGGGCAATTGGGAAGGCTATCTTGAGCTTTTGACCCCGATCATCAAATCCTACTCGAGCGACAAAGGCCTGCTCATTTGCTCGCTGGCCATGGATGTTTACGGCGGATACGGCTACTGCTCGGAATACCCCGTGGAACAGTTCCTGCGCGATGAAAAAATCGCCTGCATTTACGAAGGCACCAACGGCATCCAGGCGCTCGATTTCGTCGGACGCAAGCTGGGTCAACGCAAAGGCGCCAACGTGATGAATATGGCCGGTCTGGTTCAGCAGACCATTGCCAAATACAAGAACAATCCCGAACTGGGCAAAGCGGCCGCCACACTGGAAGAAGCAGCCAACGCATGCTTCGAAGTGGCCATGTTCTTTGCCGCGGCCGGCAAAGGCGGCGATTTCATCGCTCCTATTTACAACGCGGGCAAATACCTGGATATGTTCGGCGACATGGTTGTCGGCTACCTCCTTTTGGAAGGCGCCGGAATTGCTCAGCAAAAATTAGAAGCCATGTATGAGGAAAAAGGTCTGACCACCATCGGCAAAAAGAAGGGTCTGCAGCGCGACAATCAGGATGCGGCTTATTATGCAGGCAAGATCGCCTCGGCCAAATTCTTCATGAATGAAGCCGTGACCACCGTCAAGGCGCGTGCGGAAGCCATCAAAGTCAACGACAAGTCCGCCATGGAACTGGTTGACCTGGGCTTCACCGTCTAAAATTTAAATTTCAACATCAACCAAAAGGGTGTTGCGAAAGATCGCAATCCCCTTTTTCTTATCTGCGTTGCCTAAGGCCACTCATTGCTCATTGCTCGCCACTTTTCTTAATCTTTTCTATGCCGGCGGCGGCCTGGCGGAGAAGTTCGGCTATCTCGGCCTGTCGGGCACCGGGCAGGGATGCAAATTTTTCCATTTTGCCGCCCACCTCGTCCAGCTTTGTTTTCAAATCGGCCCAGAGCGGCGGAAGGTTGATTTCCGGCGACGCCTCTGCGGCCGGTTTGATTTCCTCGAAAGGTTTGCCGGTCTTCAGAACAATTTCTTCCAGGTATTCCGGTATCGCCACGGACAGGCCGAATCTTTCCCGGATCAGTCCCGCCAGATGCTCCTGTGCGGAAAATTCACCGTGAACCAGAAAAACCTGCATGGTTTTGGATTGAAAATTTTGCAGCCAGGCAAGCAGCTGATCCTGGCCCGCGTGGGCGGAGAAGCCGTTGATGGTATAGACTTTGGCCGCCACGGCGATGTCCTCGTTGAAAATGCGGATTTTTTTCGCGCCGTCCACAATCCTGCGGCCTGGCGTTCCCTCGGCCTGGAAGCCGACAAAGACCACGCTGGCGCCAGTTTTCCACAGGTTGTGCCTTAAGTGATGCTTGATGCGCCCCGCATTGCACATGCCGCTGGCGGAAATGACGATGGCCGCCTCCTGCGTTTCGTTGATCCGGATGGAATCCGCCGTGGAGGTGGACATCTTCAGGTTGGGCAGCCTCAACGGGTCCCCGCCGTTTTTCAAAATGTCTTGGGTTGCTCCGTCCAGATAGTCATGGTAGCGATGGAAAATTTCCGTTGCCTTGATGGCCAGCGGACTGTCCAGATAAACCGGCATGTCTTTGGGCAGCTTGCCCGCCTGCAGGAGAAGGTGAAGCGAATAAAGGATTTCCTGCGTTCGTTCCACGGCAAAAGCGGGGATGACGACTTTCTCGCCGTTTGCATAGCTGTAGGCGATGGCCTCGGCCAGTTCGTCTAAGCTTTCCTGTTCACCTTTGTGGTTGCGGTTGCCGTAAGTCGATTCCATAAACAGGTAATCCGCCTCACGAACCGAACTCGGGTCTTCTATTAAAAGCTGGTTGGGGCGGCCGATATCGCCGGAGAAAACCAGTTTGGTGGTCAAGCCGTTTTCCTCGATCAGCAATTCCACGATAGCCGCGCCCAGAATATGCCCGGCATCCTGAAACCGCACGCGGATGCCGGGGACCGGGCTGAACATTTCTTCGTATTTCCTTGTTTTAATCAGGGGTGCCACGGCTTCGGCGTCCGCTGTC
>DNYQ01000063.1 GCA_003506745.1 Syntrophaceae bacterium | reverse complement strand
GTTCCGGCTTTGCCGGGTTAGGTTGTACACGGTGTTTCTGAAGCTTGGATCTCACTAATCTTCCTTGCTGCTTGTGCTTGTCGTCGCCGAAGAATCTGTAGAAGTTGAGGAACTTTCAGTGGACGTTGTTTCCGCATGGGCCGGTTTGGCGGCCTGAGGTTTTTTCCCCGCGTAATCCGTCGCATACCATCCGCTGCCCTTCAGGCTGAAGGAAGACAGCGACATCATCTTTTGAACTTTTCCCTTGCAGAATTTGCATGTTTTCAAATCCGGCTCGGTAATTCCCTGAAACGCCTCAAATTGTTTGCCGCATTTTCTGCACTGATATTCGTAGATAGGCATAGTAACAACCTCCTGAATTAATTATATAAATCGCTAATGGAAAACTCGTTCGAAAAGCAGTCCAAAACGATTTTCATATCCTTTTCTTTTACCGGCTGCAAAGCGCTCCTGGTCAGGTTGTGGACAATTTTTTCTTCCTGCTCTTTTTCTTCCTGGGGCGCGTTGAAATCGATTGCCCCGTTTGAAAATCTCAGTACATGAATCAGTTCATGCACGGCGATGTAGAGCATCAAAGGGCTGAATTTTATAAATGTATTTGCCCTTTCCACCGCATCCAGAATGATATTGTCCTGCAAACACACCCGGTAAAAATCAAAACCTTCCTCGCCTTCCGGCTTCAAACCGGAGGGCTTTTCATAGGAATACTTGCAAAGATGCGCAAACGCGCCGTCTTTTACTTCATGATCTTCCAAAAATGCAAGTGTTTTTACGTCGTACCTGTTTTTTCTCAAATCGTCTCCGCTCATACGAAAATGCTGAGACACGAGTTTTTCAGCGTCGCCGAATGATTTGGCTGCCACCGGTATCTGCGCCTGACTGAAATAACGAGTCATAAAAACACCTTAAATTCCATAATGCAACTTGCCAGTAGTATATTCATTTCGTCTGATCCTGTCAATATCGGCAAAAAAAATCATGGGCGTCAAAAAAAGGTTTTTGTCCGGTCTTTTCCGGGACAAGGAAATAAGAGCAAGGAAAGGGCAAGGAAATTCTTGTCAAATGCAGTTGCCGATGTTAGTATCCCAACGCGTTTCAATGTCATGCTATTCATAAAGGGAATGTGGAAATGGCGTTTATTGCAAGCCGACGAAATAAAAACAAAAATGACAAAAACGAGAAACCGGGTTTGCCGGTGCTTCGTTTTTTTGCCTTTGTGGGAAAGACGGTCATTGCCTGGGTCGATAATATGGGCGCGGCGGCGGTTTTTCTTTGGTTGGCGCTGTGGCAGATTTTCCGGCGTAAACAGTTCGCGAAGACCGTCACGCAAATCTATTACATCGGCGCCAGATCCATCACCATCATCATGCTGGTGAGTCTGTTTACCGGCATGGTTCTGGGGCTGCAGGCCCATCACGCCCTTACTAAATTCGGCGCGGCGGGAGCGGTCGGATCCCTGGTGGCCCTGTCGCTGATTATGGAGCTGGGTCCGGTGCTTACCGCCATCATGATTACGGCCCGGGCCGGTTCGGCCATTGCCGCGGAAATCGGCATTCAGCGCATCAGCGAGCAGATTGACGCCCTGCACACGATGCGGATCAACCCGATGCGGTATATCGTCAGTCCGAAAATTTCCGCTGCGATTATCAGCTTTCCGCTGCTCACGGCCGTGTTCGATCTGGTCGGTATTTTGGGCGGCTATATTTCCTCGGTCCTGCTTTTGGGCTTGAATCCCGGCGTTTACTGGCACAGCGCGAAAGTTTACGTGGAAATGGCCGACATCACCAACGGTTTTATCAAGTCGATTGTTTTCGCGGTGATTGTCGCCACGGTTTGTTGTTACCAGGGTTATTTCGCGCATATGCGACGCGACAGCCACGGCGCCCAGGCGGTAGGCCTGGCCACCACGTCGGCGGTGGTGATCTCCTGTGTGCTGATTCTGGTTTCGGATTATGTTGTCACGTCCCTGTTGCTTTAGAGAGATGAAATGAATACGCCCCTGATTGAATTTAAAGATGTGACCAAACGCTTCGGCGATAAAACCGTTCTGGATCGCGTGAATCTGCAGATCTACGAAGGGCAGGTCACGACGATTATCGGCCTTTCCGGTTCCGGGAAAAGCGTGCTGCTCAAGCACATCATCGGACTGCTCGAGCCCGACGAAGGCGCTATTTTTTTCCGGGGGAAGCCGCTCAATCAGATGAAAAAACCGGAGCTTGCCCAGTCTTTCGCCGGGATCAGCTATATGTTTCAGGGCAATGCGCTTTTCGATTCCCTGACGGTTTACGACAACATCGCGCTGCCGCTTCGCGAGACGACCCATTTGAAGAAAACGGAGATTCATCGCCGGGTGCTGTCCCGAATGAAGCAGACGGAACTCACGGAAGCCGCTTCCAAGTATCCCTCGGAGCTCTCAGGGGGCATGCAGAAAAGAGCGGCCCTGGCCCGCGCCCTGATCACCGATCCTCAAATCGTCCTTTTTGACGAGCCGACCACCGGACAGGATCCCGTCCGGAAGAATGCGATTCTAAGCATGATCGCCCAGAATCAGAGAAAGCTGAATTTTACGGCGGTTTTGGTCAGTCATGAAATACCCGACGTTTATTTTATCTCCAACCGCATCCTGGCCCTTTATGATCGCCGGATCGTTTTTCAGGGAACGCCGGAGGAGCTGGAAAACTTCAACCACCCGTTTATGGATGAAGTCATCAGCTCTCTGGAAGGACTGCAAAAAGAGTTAACCGGTCTTTACTCCAAGCGTCAGTTCGAGCTTTTGAACCATGTTCAGATGAAAAGACGAAAGGGAGGAGAAACTTTTTGTCTGGTGATTTTCAGCCTGGGAGAATTAAATGCGCTCTTGTCGCAGGTCGGCCATGACGCGGCGCAGGAAATTCTGCGGGACATGGGGTTGTTTATCGACAAACATTTCGGCGCAATCGGCGGGGTTTCCACCCGGCGCGCCGCCAACGAAATTCTGACCATGCTTCCCTATTCCAGTCTTGAGGAAACACAAAGCATTATGGAAGATTTCATTGTGGATTTCCGCAGGCAGGTGATTCCCGCAATCGAGGCGGGCGCCTGTAAATTTGCGCTGGGAGACGCCGTTGAATTAACGGTCATGGCCGGGGTTGCCGAGGGCGAGGCCAAGGCCGACGTTGATGCGTTATTAAATTTGGCAAGATCAAACCAAAAAGAAATCGGGCGATTGCAATGCGCCTCCGGGGGAACAAGCTCATGAAAAAGTACAGCATGGAAACTCTTGTCGGCATTTTCGTCATTTTCGGACTGCTCTGCGTCGGCTATATGACGGTCAAGCTCGGCAAAATGGATTTGTTTGGCGGTGACACCTACCCGGTCATGGCCAAATTCACAACGGTAACCGGCCTGAAGGCGGGCAATCCGGTCAACATCCTGGGGATTGAAGTCGGACGTGTGGAGCGCATCACCATGGACCAGGAAAATCTGAAGGCTGTCGTTGAAATTCGAGTCAAAAAGGACGTCAAAATCTATGACGACGCCATCGCGTCGATTAAAACGGAGGGTCTGATCGGCGA
>DNYQ01000059.1 GCA_003506745.1 Syntrophaceae bacterium | reverse complement strand
TGTTCTGGATATTCACAACGGCGAAATCCATACATACCGCGCCAAATATACCATCCTGTCCACCGGCGGCGCGGGCAAGGTTTATCTGATTACCACCAATCCGGATATTGCCACGGGCGACGGCATTGCCATGGCCTACCGGGCCGGCGCCAAAGTGGCCAATATGGAATTCATTCAGTTTCATCCCACCTGCCTTTTTCATCCGGAGGCTAAAGCGTTCCTGATCAGTGAAGCCGTTCGCGGCGAAGGCGGCATTCTCAAGCTAAGAAGCGGCGAGACCTTCATGGAGAAGTATCATCCCATGAAAAGCCTGGCGCCGCGGGACGTTGTGGCTAAAGCCATCGACACGGAAATCAAGCAATCCGGCGATGAATATGTTTTGCTGGACATCACGCATCATAACCGCGAATTTCTGATCGACCGTTTTCCCAATATCTATCATAAATGCCTGGAATACGGGATTGACATGGCCTCGCAGCCGATTCCCATCGCACCGGCGGCCCATTACATCTGCGGCGGCGTGGCCGTGGACTATTTCGGCAAAACGTCCATCGACAATCTTTTTGCCTGCGGCGAAGTCTCCTGCACCGGCCTGCACGGCGCCAACCGTCTGGCCAGTAATTCGCTTCTGGAGGCCCTGGTTTACGCTCACCGGGTTTATATGAAAATCGCCAAATCCTTCCGGCAAACCGAGATGAGTTCCGTATCCATCCGGCCCTGGGATCCGGGGGATTCGTCCGAAAGCGATGAAAGCATCGTGGTGACCAACAACTGGGACGAAATCCGCCGTTGCATGTGGAATTATGTGGGCATTGTCCGCTCGGACAAACGGCTGGAACGGGCCGGACGGCGCATCGACATGATTCAAAGAGAAATTCACGAGTATTACTGGAACTACAAGGTCACCAAAGACTTAATCGAGCTGCGCAACATTACCACCGTGGCCAAGTTGATTGTGCAGAGCGCCCGCGCCAGAAAAGAAAGCCGGGGACTGCATTTCACCCTTGATTATCCGGAAACGCAAGATGCCTTCCNNGTCTTTTTCGTTCAGATGTTTTCGGACACTTGCGTCCTGCGCGATGAGTTGCCGGAATTCGATTCCGTCCCGCCAGGAGGTCATGGCGTTTTTCTGAACGATGGCATAAGCGTCTTCGCGCGTGGTCCCTTTCTCGATGAGCGCCAGCAACACCATTTGTGAAAAAATAACGCCGTGCGTCATGTTGAGATTGGCCGTCATGCGCTCCGGATAAACCACCAGCTTGTCCATCAGCCCCGTAAACCGCCCCAGCATAAAATCCAGGACGATGGTGGCGTCCGGTCCGATCACCCGCTCCACCGAGGAGTGGCTGATGTCGCGTTCGTGCCACAAAGCAACGTCTTCCAACGCGGCAGCTGCGTAAGACCGCACCAGGCGGGACAGGCCGGAGATGTTCTCCGAAAGAACGGGATTGCGTTTGTGCGGCATGGCCGACGAACCTTTCTGTCCCGGTGAAAAATATTCTTCCGCCTCACGCACTTCGGTTCTTTGCAGCAAACGGATTTCCTGCGCAAACTTATCCAGGGAGGACGCGATAATCGCCAGTGTGGAAAAAAATTCCGCATGACGGTCGCGTTGAACAATCTGCGAGGATACCGGCGCCGGCTTCAGCCCCAGCTTTTCACAGACATATTCCTCGACAAAGGGGTCAATAAAGGAAAAAGTGCCCACCGCCCCCGAGATTTTACCGGTGCAGATGGTTTCCCTGGCCCGTTCCAGACGCGCGCGGTTGCGCTGCATCTCCTGATACCAGAGAGCCATCTTGAGACCGAAGGTTATCGGCTCGGCATGGATGCCGTGCGAACGCCCGATCATCAGGGTCCTTTTATGCTCGAAGGCTCTTCTTTTCAGAACAGCCAGCAGTTGATCCAGATCCGAAAGCAGAAGGTCCGAAGCTTCCTTAAGCTGCACGGCCAGCGCCGTATCCAGCACATCCGAGGAGGTCAGTCCCATGTGAATAAAACGGCCGTCTTCCCCTATGATTTCCGTCAGAGAGCTGACAAACGCGACGACGTCGTGTTTGGTGATTTTTTCAATTTCATCAATCCGGGGAACGTTGATGGCCGCCTTCGCTTTAATGGTCTCGGCCGCGCCTGCCGGAATCTTTTCCAGCTTCACCATCGCCTCGCACGCCGCCACTTCCACATCCAGCCATTTCTGATACTTGTTTTCCTGGCTCCAGATTGCCGCCATTTTTTCTCTTGAGTATCGTGGAATCACAATGGTCTCCTGTTTTTGTTTTTACTTCACGGCTTTTTGCAGCGTTTTCGCCATATCCGTTTTTTCCCAGCGGTAGTCATCCATGAAGAATGTCCGGGGAATTTTGCGGTAAATATTGCCGTCCAGCAGATTGAATTTTTCAATCATGCCTTCCGGCGTCAGGTCGAAATGGCTTTCGATGATTCCGCCGAGTTTTTCATCCGATATTTTTCCGGTGCCGAAGGTATTGACGTAAATGGAGAACGGATCGGCAATGCCGATGGCGTAGGCCAGCTGCACGGAGCATTTGGTGGCCAGCCCCGCCGCCACGATATTTTTGGCCACGTAGCGGGCGCCGAAAGCCGCGGAACAGTCAACTTTTTCAGGCGTTTTGTTGACCACCGCGCCGCCGCCCAGCTGTGCGCCCGGATACCCGCCGTAGAACTGCACCACCAGCTTGCGCCCGGTCACCCCGGAATCCGCCGCACTGCAGGAATTGATGGCGTTCCATTCCCCCGTCGGATTGAACAGAAATTCCGTCTTCTTATCCACGCAATCCTTCAGGCAATCAAAAGCAATTTTTTTGGCCCGGTCGCGCACCTTCAACCGGTTGCCCTTGACAAAACGGTAATCGATCGAATTAGACATCAGCACTTTTGCGACGCGCAGGGGTTTGCCGGTTTTTGTGTCATAATCAACGGACACTTGCCCTTTTCCATCCGGCGCAAAAATCGGGTCCTGACAATACTCAAAGGCGCGCATCAATTTGTTGACCAGAACATACGGCAGCGGAAGCAATTCCGGCGTTTCATCGCAGGCAAAACCATACATGATCCCCTGATCGCCCGCGCCGATTTCCCTGTCTTTGTTTAAAAGGCAGCTTGTCCCCTGATTAATATCCGGCGACTGCGGAATGATGGCGTTGAGCACCCCCATTAAATGTCCGTTCAAACCCACGGCTGCATGGTTGTAACCCAATTCAATCACCGAGTCNNTCAATGCCGCAATGCGGCATATTTGCCAGCGTAAGCTTTTGTTTCTTTTCTTCATCCAGAATCGCTGCAATCAGATTAGCCGCAATAATATCCGCCACCAGATCCGGATGACCCACTTTGACACTTTCCGATGAAATCTGCATAAAACATTTTCTCCTTACAGAATTTTTTTGTGCGGGTTTAAATGCTGAATAAAAAAACCCGCGCCAAAGCACGGGTTCAATTTATTCATTGATTTTCAGTGCTTTAGCACATTTATAGAGCGGAGCAATTTACCATTAAATCACCGCTTGCCCGNNTTCTTTTAAGGCATAGTCCCGATAAATCTTTACCTGAATAAACAGATCATACAGATTTTTATCAAGATGATGGTCCTGGACCATCATCTCCATGATTTTCAATGCTTCGCCCAGCGTTTTCTCTTTTTTATAAGGCCGGTCCTTGGCGGTCAGCGCCTCAAAAATATCCGCCAGGGCGATGATCCGCGACTGCAGGGAAAGCTGGTCGCCCTTCAGACCCAGCGGGTAGCCGCTGCCGTCAAGTTTTTCATGATGCGCGGCGGCATACTCGGCAATCTTTTTTAACTTTCTGGGAAACGGCAACGAGGTCAGCATTTTATAGGTAACAGCCGCATGATTATTAATAATATCTCTTTCTTCGTCATTCAGGGTTCCGCGGCGGATGCTCAAATTATAGATTTCATTTTCGGTCAGCAAGGGCATCGTTTGTGTTCCGCTGTGCCATTGCCTTTTAGCGATCTGCCGGATCCGCTCAATCATTTTATCCTGCGTAAACTCACTGCCGTAATTCAACTGCCTCAGAAATTCGAATTCTTCATCAAGCGTTTTTAGTTCCCTTTCGGCATCCGTTGGCGAAAGAGCGTCTGGTTTATTTTGGGCCTGGCAAATTATCAGTTGATATTCCCGCTTGAGCAGCTCAAATCGTGTTTTGACCTCTTCAATCCGGTCATGCACCTTCTCCAGTTTGGTTGATTTGTCCACGACAGACTCGGGTGTGGTAATCTTTCCGACATCGTGCAGCCACGCGGCCATGCG
>DNYQ01000088.1 GCA_003506745.1 Syntrophaceae bacterium | reverse complement strand
GCCTCTCTGGTCGGCAAAGAATCCGGATATTCCGCAGAAAAGCCGATGATTGCAGCGGTTTTTTATAATCGCTTGAAAAAAGGGATACCTCTGCAAAGTGATCCCACCACTGTCTATGATCTTAAGGATTTCAACGGGAAAATTCTGCGGCGTCATTATAAAAGAGAATCCCCCTATAATACCTATATCATTCGGGGATTGCCGCCGGGGCCTATTGCCAATCCGGGGTTGGATTCTTTTCAGGCCGTTCTTCGTCCGGCTGATGTAAATTACCTGTATTTTGTCTCCCNNAACACTCTCCATAACGGATACATATCTCTTTTATGCCACTTGAAAAATGTTTCCTGCCCATCGGTTGTTTCGATTGATTCGTATTTCCCGTTTTCTTAGTGATTTTAAGTTGGTGGATTAGGAAAAAAGATTCATTTTTTTCTTGACAAAGCGATTTTCCCTCTCTATAGTCGGACACGTGGAGTAAAGTGGTTTGATGTGGAGGGAAATGCAATGTCCGTGTTTCGTGGGCAATATCATCACACTATCGATGAAAAGGGAAGGATAATTTTCCCGGCCCGGTTTCGTGAGCTGTTTGCGGAAAAATATGACAACCGCATGGTCATTACGAACTGGGACGGATATTTGATGGTTTTCCCTTTCGATGAGTGGCGCATCATCGAGGAAAAAGTGTCGCATCAATCCATTCTGCGCAAAGAAGTGCGTTCATTTCAGCGCTTTTTCATGTCCGGGGCGGTGGATTGCAACCTCGATGGCCAGGGCCGTGTGCTGATTCCTCCTGCGCTGCGCGAGTATGCCAATCTGGATAAAGAAATTATTTTGGCCGGTATGATTAAGGTCATCGAAATCTGGTCGAAGGACCGGTTCGAAGCGGAAATGAAAAAAACCGGCGGGGATATCAACCAGTTCAGCGATTACATGGCTGATCTGGGGATATGACGATGACGGCCGATTTTTCTCACGAGCCGGTGATGCGCGAGGAAGTTTCGGCCTGGCTGGTGAAAAATAAAACCGGTGTTTACGTGGACGGTACGATAGGCGGGGGAGGGCATGCCCGCGCGATTCTGGAACAGACGTGCGGCCTTCTGATCGGAATCGATTGTGACACGGACGCGCTGGAGGCTGCCCGGGAGCAATTGGCGCCATTCGGATCGCGCGTTGTCCTTGTCAAGGCAAACTTTGCGGACCTGGGCCGGGTATTGAAAGAATTGCATATTGAAAAAGTTGACGGTGTGCTCCTGGATTTGGGAGTTTCCTCCCATCAACTGAACACGGCGGACAGAGGGTTCAGTTTCAGCCAGGCGGCAATGTTGGATATGCGGATGGATCGGGATTTAAAGCTTCGTGCTTATGATATTGTCAACCATTTTACACAGGCGGAACTGGAAAAGATCATCAGATCATACGGGGAAGAAAAAATGGCCGCACGAATCGCCAGGGCAATATCACGAACCAGACAAGTCTCGCCGATAGAAACAACGGTGGCGTTGGCCGGTCTTGTTGCTTCGGTTATGCCGGAGGGCATGAAGCATCAAAAGATCCATCCCGCCACGCGAACTTTTCAGGCGCTCCGGATAGCCGTCAACCGGGAATTGGATTGTATTGTCCCGGGTATCGAGGCTGCCACAGCCGCGCTGTCGATNNCCCGGCAAAACCCGCGTGCCCGCAGCGCAAAACTACGCGTGGCAGAGAGGATTTAAAATGGCGCAAACGGCTGCAGGAACCCAGACGATTTTGCAGGGCAGACCCGTTAAAGAGGCGAACGCCGCCTCCTTCGGCGTGAAGTATCCGACCTTTATCGTTGTGGCTCTTGTCCTGATGTTTGTCGCCCTGATTTACGTCGGTTCACACATCCGCATGACCAAAACGGAATATGACATTGCCTCGGCATTGAACACCAAAGAAAATTTACTGGAAGAACAAAAGAGATTGAAGTTGGAACTGGCCATGCTCAAGGCGCCGCAGAGAATTGAAGATATTGCCATAAATAAGCTGCAGATGTCCTATCCCTCTGCGGAGCAGGTGATTGTTTTAAAACAAGCAAGGAAGTGACGATGGCGGCAGACTCAAAAAAATGGCTGAAATTCCGGCTGGCCAGCATTCTAGCGATTTTTTTGATTTTGTTTATTGCGTTGTTGTCCCGCGCTTTTCAGCTGCAAGTTTTATCCGGCGAAAAATTAAAGCATCTGGCCCAAAGACAGCATATCACCACGCTGCCTATTCATTCCGAAAGAGGCATGATTTACGACCGCAACGGCGAGAAACTGGCCATGTCGGTTCTGGCGGACTCTGTGTGCGCGGACCCGACCAGGATTGCCGATCCGGCGAAAGTGTCCCGTCAGATTTCGCCCATTTTGAATCTTGATCCATCGGCCGTCTTTAAAAAGATCTCCGAGCCGAAGAGTTTTTGCTGGCTGGCCAGAAAAATTTCTTCGCAGCAGGCGGCGCAGGTGGAGGCTGCAAACATTGAGGGGATCTTTCTGATCAAAGAACCGAAACGTTTTTACCCGAATGGGCCATTGGCGGCGCATTTGATCGGGTTTTCCGGTTTTGATGCCGAGGGTTTGGAAGGGCTGGAAAAAAAATATGACAAGTATTTAAAAGGAGCGCCGGAAAAACTGACCTGGGCCAGGGACGCCAAAGGAAAGAAACTCTTTCTGCATGTCGAGCATAACCCCTCGTCAAAAAGCGGGAGCGCCAATCTGGTTTTGACCATTGACTACCGGATTCAGTATCTGGTGGAAACGCATCTGAAAGAAGCCGTGCTGGATAAAGGGGCAAAAGGCGGCGTGGCGATTGTCATGGATCCGAAAACGGGAGAGATTCTGGCGCTGGCCAACGAAAAAGGGTTCAATCCCAACAACATCAAAGGGCTGACGTCGGAGATCTGGCGCAACCGGGCGATCACCGATTCCTTCGACCCCGGATCGACCTTTAAGCCTTTTCTGGTTGCCGCCGCCCTGGAAGAAAAAATCGTCAAAGAGTCGGACCGCTTTTACTGTGAGAATGGGCATTATACCGTTGCCAACCGGGTAATTCGCGAAGCCAACCGGAAACGTTATGGTTATCTGCCGGTGCGCGACATTCTGAAATATTCAAGCAATATCGGCTCCGCGAAGATCGCGGAGAAGCTCGGCCGGGATAAGTTTTATGCCTATATCAAAAATTTTGGCTTTGGATCAAAGACGGGCGTTGATTTGACCGGTGAAGCCTCCGGATTATTAAGGCCGGCTCAGCGCTGGACCCGGGTGGACACGGCAAATGTCGGTTTCGGCCAGGGTATTTCGGTTACGGCCATCCAGCTCATCACCGCGATGTCAGCGATCGCCAATGGCGGGGTTTTGATGAAGCCTTACATGGTGCGCGGGTTTACCGATAAAAGCAATCATCCGATTAAAATGTTTGCTCCGGAAACCGTCCGCCGGGTTGTGTCTCCCGAAACAGCCAGGCGGATGACCGCCATGTTGACGCAAGTGGTGGGCGCCGAGGACGGCACGGGCAAGAGAGCCCATATTGTGAATGTCGCCGTCGCCGGCAAAACCGGGACGGCGCAGAAGTTTGATTTTAAGCGCGGTGTTTATTCGTCGGAAAAAGTGCGCACATCTTTTATCGGATTTTTCCCCTCCGACAATCCGCAGGTTGCGATTCTGGTCATGCTTGATGAGCCGCAGCGCGACAAGTGGGGCGGCGTGGCCGCGGCGCCTGTTTTTAAAAATATCGGCGAACAGATCCTCAACTGCTTTAAGACGAACATTCGGGAAACGCCGGCATTCGAGCCCCAACCGGCCAATCATCTGCAATTGGTTGCGGCGGATCAATCCCTTGTTGAGGACATGACCACCCTTGAAGATGAGATCGATGATGAA
>DNYQ01000102.1:868-2768 GCA_003506745.1 Syntrophaceae bacterium | reverse complement strand
GCCGAAAAGGGCCTGCCCCAACAGCTGGCCCGGCATATTGCCGTCGTTCCGGATACGGAAAAAGACCTTTATGACCACAATTTAATTATTCTGGAAACCGGCCCGCCCGATAAGGACAAGCCTCTGTCGCAGGCAAAAAATCCGCTTACGGCCACCGTTTACCTTCCCGACATCGAAGCAAACTGGACCCGAGAGGCTCTGGGGCAGGAAGCCTTCTCAATCCTGGACAAACTCGATGTGTTTTTCCCCTTCCTCAAGGATAATATCGATCTATGCGATATTGACAAATCCATCGATATTTCATTAAATTATCGTAAGGTTCTCAGCCCCAAATACAAGGTGCACAATGCTTTTTTCACCTCTTTTGCCGCCAAGAGCCATAAAACCCGTTTTAAAAATGTTTTTCTGACGGGGGCATCGTTATTGACGGATGCCGGTTTTGATGCGGAGATCATTTCCGGAAAAAATGCCGCCCTGCAAGTGTTGCAGAAAGGAGATTAGTATTATGAACGAGCATTTTGCCATTGCGAATCTGGGTGCCTGCCAAATCGATTCTCCACTGAACATCAGCGGGTTTGTTTCCGATGACGACCGGATTTTATTCAACACCCGTTTGAGCAATTACGCCCAAAAACAGGATTCCGAAGGCCGGCTTCTATCGGTGGAGCCGGCGGGCCCGCGGAAAAGAATATTTTTTGATCCAGCACAGACCAAAGCGGCCATCGTCACTTGCGGCGGGCTCTGCCCCGGCATCAACGATGTGATCCGTTCGGTGACCATGGCGCTGTTTTATCGCTACGGCGTGAAAAATGTTCTGGGCCTTAAATACGGTTTGCGCGGGCTGAATCCCGCCTACGGCGATGACCCTATCCCTTTAACCCCGGACTACGTCAAAGACATCACACATATCGGCGGCAGTGTTCTTTCATCGTCCCGCGGACCACAGGATGTTTCGGTGATGGTGGATTATCTGCAGCGTTTGAAGATCAATATTCTCTTTTGCGTGGGCGGCGACGGCACCATGCGCGCGGCGGAGAAACTGACGGCGGAAATTCACGCCCGAAAGGCCCGGATTGCCGTTGTCGGCATTCCCAAAACTATCGACAATGATCTCAACCTGATTGAAAAATCCTTCGGATTTGATACCGCCATTGCCAAAACCGTAGAAGCCGTAGGGAGCGCACACGTGGAGGCCAAAGGGGCTTTTAACGGCATCGGTCTGGTAAAAATCATGGGAAGATTGTCCGGCTATATTACGGCCACGGCGGCACTGGCCCAGGGCGACGCCAACTTTGTCCTGATTCCTGAAGTTGCCTTTGATCTTGAAGGCGAAAATGGATTTTTAAAAGCGCTGGAGAATAGAATGAGAGCCAGCGGACATGCCGTGATTCTGGTGGCTGAGGGCGCGGGACAGGAATTGATGAAACAAGACGACCTGGTCAGAAAAACAGACGCTTCCGGAAATGTCCGGCTCCATGATATCGGCCTGTTTCTCAAAAATGCCGTTGAAAATTATTTCCGCGAAATCAAGATGGAAATCAATGTAAAATATATTGAACCCAGTTATCTCATTCGTTCCGTTCCGGCCAATGCTTCGGACAGCCTTTATTGCAGTTCTCTGGGACAGTATTCCGTGCACGCGGCCATGGCGGGGAAAACCGGACTTCTGGTGGCGTTGCGCAAAGATGAATATGTTCACTTGCCGCTTTCCGCCGCGATTTCCGGCAGACAGATTGATCCGCAGGGTAATCTCTGGTTTCGGGTGCTGGAATCAACCGGACAGCCGGCGGAGATGAAAAACTAAAAAATAGCTTGCAAAATAAACCATTATAGCTTAGTAACGACACACTTTTTTCTGAAGGGGTTTTGTCATGTCTCGTATTTGTGAAGTATGTGGAAA
>DNYQ01000102.1:0-861 GCA_003506745.1 Syntrophaceae bacterium | reverse complement strand
GTCACGGCAGTCTGTTGAAGAAAATCTTCATTTTCGATGGAGCTCAGGGCATTTTGAAATAAGGTTGAAATGGCTTCGGCAAACACTGCATCATTATTTTTCAGGCCGAATTTGTCCGTAAAAAGGCGAATTCGGCCTTCGATATTCATGATCCGATCCAATCTTTCTTTTGTAATATAAGACGCGGCCATTTTCAGCACATCCCTGACGTGGCTTTCGTCAATACCGTAAAGCCATGAAATATCGGCGCAAAATTCATTTCCTTTTCTGTCCAGCGTGAAATGTATTGCATCTTCCAAAAGCTGAATGGATCCATTGCGCTTGATGTGCGACAAAATCACCAGGTCATAAACCATCTCGATAATCAAATGAGAACGATAGGCTGCTTCGTTGTAGGAAATATTTTTACCGACAATATTATGTAATTCCATAATGGATTCAATAAGCTGCCTTCCCCGGAGGTAGGTATATCCCGAGGAATGCGGATCAAATCCGTCCTGGTATTGCAGTGAAATGCCGCCGTAGTGAGCCAGATCATCCACCAGTAAATGAAACATGATATAGGCAGTGCGTTTGTGTTCTAAAGGCGCCTCGATGAACCGGTTGATGGAATGCGTCCGCCGGGCATCGATATCGGGATGAATCGTCAGCAGATCGGGAGCAATATTATAAATGTATATGTCCGGGTCGCTGTTTTTGATGCCGGAGTCATCCATCATTTGCTGCAACAAACAGGTATGGGTTAACATTAACATAAACAAAACATATTGATATTACTTGTTTTTATTTTAAAACATTTTTTGATCGTGTCTTGTTTTTCGATTAACATTTATTTTTTCAAAGATCAAGGCGATCAATGAA
>DNYQ01000240.1 GCA_003506745.1 Syntrophaceae bacterium | reverse complement strand
CGGTCGAGCTCCTGCTGATTATCCACTTCGACGGAATCATGAGGGGTGATGACCACTTTGATCTTGTAGCCGTATTCCAGCGCCCGCAATTGTTCCAGCGCTTCAAGTTTTTCCAGTTTGCCTTCAGGCAGTTTCGTGAATACATCAAGAAAATCGCAGCGGTAGGCATAAATACCGTGATGCTTGTAATAATCGGCTTTGAGTTTTTTGTCCCGCACATAAGGAATGGTCGCCCGCGAAAAATATAGCGCGTTGTTTTCGTGATCAAGAACAACTTTCACGGCGTGCGGGTGCGTAATTTCTTCATCCAGAACAATCCTGTAAATCAACGTGGCCATCACCGCCGCGGGATCGGCGATTAACGGCGCGATCACTTCATCGACCTGCGCCGGCTCAAAAACCGGCTGATCGCCCTGAATGTTGACGACAATCGCATCGGCGGAAAGATTCAAAGACTGGACGGCTTCCGCGATTCTGTCCGTTCCCGATCGATGCGCCGCGGACGTCATCACGGCATTGCCGCCGAATTTTTTTACGGCGTCAAAGATGCGCTGATCGTCCGTGGCCACCGTCACATAAGGCACGGCCCGTGCTTTTGAAACTCTTTCATAAACATGCTGAATCATCGGCTTGCCTAAAAGATCGGCCAGGGGCTTCCCGGGAAAGCGGCTGGACTCGTAGCGCGAGGGGATGATGCAGACAATATCTCGTTTCATTCTAAATTTCCTAAATGCGAATCGGATTTTTGCAGATAGTTGCAGACGTAATCGCGGACGGAATCTTCCAGCGCTGAAAAATCCACCGGACAGCCTGCCTTTTTAAGCTTCGCCATTTCCGCCTCGGTAAAATACTGATACTGATTGCGCAGTCCTTCCGGCATTTCGATATATTCAATATTCGGCTTCCTGCCCATCGCCGCATAAACCGCGTTAATCAGGTCGTTCCAGGTTCTGGCTTTTCCCGTGCCCAGATTAAAAACGCCGTTGGTCTTCGGATTCCGCAAAAGCCACCACATGGCGTTGACACAGTCTTTGACATAAACAAAATCGCGCATCTGTCCGCCGTCGGGATACTGGGGCAGGTAGGATTTGAAGAGGCGGACTTTGCCCGTTTCCCGAATCTGATGAAACGCTTTGAAAATGACGCTGGTCATATCACCCTTGTGATATTCATTGGGGCCGAAGACATTGAAAAATTTGATGCCCGCCATCTTTTTTTCCAGCTTCTGCCGCAGAGCCCATCCATCAAAAACCTGCTTGGAGTAGCCGTACATGTTGATCGGCTTGAGCGCCGGGATTTTGCCGTGATCGTCCGAGAAGCCCTGCGATCCGTCGCCGTACGTCGCGGCGGAGCTGGCGTAGATAAACCGGATGTCGTGATCGAGCGCCCACTCGGCCAATGTCCTTGTATAGTGAAAATTATTTTCCCACAGGTAATCCGCGTCGCGCTCAGTCGTCGAAGAGCAGGCGCCCATATGGACAACGGCTTCAACCCCGTCAACATCGACAGGCAGGTCGTCGTCGTAAACCATCGAAAAGAAATCTTCCTTGTGAATGTAATCGGCAAATCTTAAGTTTACCAGATTCTTCCATTTATCCGATGTTCCCAGATGGTCAACAATCAGAATGTCGTCGATGCCCTCCGAATTCAATTTCCAGACAAAGGCGCTGCCGATAAATCCCGCTCCGCCGGTGACGATGATCATGTGCTTTCTCCCCCAACGTATTTGTCGCGTTTCCGTAGTAATACCGAAAAGGCCGGCTGTCAATGATGAAAATTGAAAGAGATCAGGCAAATGTCAATCGTAAAGATGCGACCCCAATTGCCCCGAGGATGACAACGCTAAGAACGAAGTAATCGACGTTGAAGTAAATCCGAAAGATCTCTGCGCCCGTCCAGAACACAATGGATAAAAACCTTGTTTGCGAATATTTGATAGATAATTCTATAGGGCTTAAAATGAATCTCCAGATAATCACGAACGCTTATTCTATCCAGCTCCGGTGGAACATGGCCGCGCGTCGCCATTGTTTCCAGACTCTTGCATACCTCTTGAATTTTTTTGAAAACATCATCAGCTTTTTCGGCTGAATCATGCCGCAAAATATAACTACAAATTTCGAAGATATCTTCTTCGGCATCCGTAATCAGATAAACAGAGTATTTCATTTAATTTCCCGGATACGTTTTTCTAAATCGTCAAAAGATGTCTTCAGCGGTTTGATGCGGCCCTCTTTAAGATTATTGGCGCTGAGCGCTAGTATTTTCAACAATGCCAAGCTTTCCTGGGATTGTTCAAAAGAACGAATATCCTGAACAATAACTTTAGCTTCGCCGTTCTGCGTTATGATCAAGGTCTTGCGATTGTCCGAAACATCTTTAATGACTTCCGAAGCATGTGATTTGAAGTAACTTATCGGTTTTATATCTTCTGATGGCATCATCATTAAACCTCCATTAATTGACTACAATATAGACCATTAATAGGTTGATGTCAAATGAACAAATAGAACACTGAAATACTTAAGGGTGTCCCTCCTTTCCACACTCCTTTCCACACTGCTTTCCCCCAAATGCCACGCCGTCAGGAAAATCTGTCCACCAGCTTTCGCGTGATTCCGCCGCCCGGCAATTTAAAATTGACATCACCCATACTTTGGGCTTATTGTTTTTCCCGAAATCAACGCATAACCAGCAGCACATTAAAGTTCAAATTCGTAATAAGAAAACCGGAGAGCAAAATGAAAATGAGCAAAACCTTTCTAATATCTTTAATCGTGGTCTATCTGATTGCAATGGCCGGTTGTGCCTGTTTAACCCCTTCCCCCATTCCGACAACAGTTCGCGAAGTTCGCCCGGGAATTCTTCAGGGCTATCTGCCGATGGACAAAGCTCCCAACAGCCTGACGTTGCTTCCGGCCCCTCCGGCTGATCATTCCGCCGCATTTGCCGCCGACCAGGATGCTTTCATCAAAACACGCTCGTTAATCAATACGCCGCGCTGGACGCAGGCGATCAAGGATGCCCATCTCGATTTTCCCGCAGCTCCACAATCTTTTTCCTGCGCGTTTAATGCTCCGATCACCCAAGATGCCCTGCCGAATCTGTATATGCTGATGCATCGTTCGTGGACCGACGCAATCGTGGCCACCCTTGCGGCTAAAAATCATTATAAACGCGTTCGCCCCTTTGTTGTGAACAAGCAGACCAGTTGCACGCCGGACTGGGAGAAAGAACTGATCAAAGACGGCTCTTACCCATCCGGCCATACCGCCATCGGCTGGACATGGGCATTGATTCTGGCGGAAATCGATCCTGACAGGGCAGACGCTGTTTTATCCCGCGGTTATGCATTTGGTCAGAGCCGGGTCATTTGCGGCGTTCACTGGCAAAGCGATGTAACGGCGGGTCGTGTTATCGGGGCGGCTGTTGTCGCCAAACTTCACTCAGACCCGGTTTTCCGGGCGCAACTGGACGCCGCAAAAAAAGAACTGGCCGCAGCGCGGGCACAAGGCCTCCAACCGTCAATGGACTGCAAAGCCGAAGCCGCGGCATTAGCTTTCT
>DNYQ01000114.1 GCA_003506745.1 Syntrophaceae bacterium | reverse complement strand
ATACAAAGGGCGATCAGCCAGTTTTGCAGCGTATTCCCCAGATAGACTGTTTCTAAAAACTCCATGAAATCTCCTTGCTGCTGTTATGCAAATCCATGATCAGGCGTGATTATATATCATCAGGTATTGATGTCAATCTTTTATGGCCCCAGATGGATTTCTGCTCAAGGATTCTGTTGATTTCACGAAGAAGCCGGCCAATTTCCTTCTGGTTTTTCAGATAGTATTGCGCCAGGCTGGCTTTTTCATTGCCCACGCGGACGGTAAAAATATTGGCATGATCCAGCCGGAAAACATCTTCGTCCGTTTCATCGTCTCCCGCAAAAAAAGCTTTCGGGCAACCAGACTGCCGCATCAACTGCGTGAGAGCAAATCCTTTATCCGGTGCGTCTTTTGGAAGAAGATTCTCGATGAAGATGCCGCCGATCCTCCGGGGCAGAGGAACCAGCCGGTTGATGGCTTGCAGGATCCCCTCGTGAGCCTTCTTGGGGTCGGGGGCATGGCGATAATGAATAGACAGCGTTGCGCCTTTGTTTTCAACAACCACGCCTTTTCGATCTTCATCCGGCAGCATCCCTGCCAATTGATCCTGCCAATTTTTGACGGTTTGGACAAAGGTCTTCGTCGGCGCTTCCCATCCCGGCAGTCCCTCCGCGCCATGGTTGCCGATAAGAAAGTGCGGTGCGGCCTGAAGGTGCCTGAGGGCATTCGGGCGGGATCGGCCGGTGATGACGGCGACAAGAGCCTGCCTGCCCAGGAGAGCGATTTCATTTTGGACCTCGCCGGAGACGGCTATCGCACCGGGATCCGGGACGATGGGGGTCAGCGTACCGTCAAGATCAAAAGCAAACAACGTGGCGTGGTCAAGGAAGTTTTCCATCACGCCGCGGGCGGCTTTGCCGAAAAGATAGGAAGACGGCCGGCCCGACATCATAAATGAACACCGATCCGATCGGCCAGTTTCTCGCGCTGTCGTATGCGCGCCGCATCCAGCAGCATTCGCGCCGCCCATCTGTAAACATTAAAATCGCGCACCATGGATCGCATGCCGCGCATTCGCGCCTGTTGTTCAAACTCGGGCATGGTCAGGGCCTGATACAGGGCGTCGGCCGTCTGCTCAATGTGATAGGGGTTAATGATCAGGGCTTCGTACAACTCATGNNGGGGCTCGTGATGTTCGACCTTCAGGTGGATGGGCAGATAGTCCGGCCGGGCAAAACGCTGATTGATTTGGGACGCCAGAGCGCGCACCCGCGTATCGAAGGCCTGGTATTCCTCCAGAACGGAACGTGAAGGGGCGGCAATCTGGACAAAACAAAACCGTCCGATCATATCCGGGTGACTTTCCAGAAGGCACTCCACGGCCCGCAGGCGTTCGAGAATGCCTTTGGTATAATCCATCCGGTCAACACCGAGCCCGATCAGACATTGATCATCGATGTTGAGTGAACGCCGGATATCCGCGCGACACGTCGCCACCGGCGGCTGGCTTTCCTGCCAGGGGGAAGGCCACTGGATGGAAATCGGATAAGCCTCCACGAGCGTCAGATTGCCGCCATGCGTAATCGTTGATGATGCATACTCAATGCGGGTTTCCAGATACCGATCCACCGTGTCCAGAAAATTCTTGCAGTGAAAGGGCGTGTGGAAACCAAGAATCGTGCTTCCCAGCATGCCCTGGAGCAGTTCTTCCCGCCAGGGACAGATCCCGAAGGATTCGGGATTGGGCCAGGGGATATGCCAGAAGGTAATGATGGTCGCCTTGGGCAGCATCCGGCGAAGCATTCCCGGCAGAAGGGCGAAGTGATAGTCTTGGACGAGCACAACGGGATCCTCCTGGTCTGCTTCTTTGACGACGGCGTCGGCAAAGCGTTGATTGATCGCCACATATTGCCGCCAGTTGCCGGTGCGGAAGATGGGGCGAACGTGGGCGATATGACAAAGCGGCCAAAGTCCTTCATTGGCAAAACCGTAATAATAGCCTTCCTCTTCCTCCTGCGTCAGCCAGATGCGCCTGAGCGTGTAATCCGGATGCTCCGGCGGCACGCGCACATGATCCTTGACGTCCACGACATCCCGGTCCGCCGTCCCGCCGCCGTGAGCAATCCAGATTCCGGAACAGGCGCGCATGACCGGCTCTACCGCCGTCACCAGCCCGCTGGCCGGACGCTGAATTTCAATGCCGTCCTTCCCGCTCATATGAATATAGGGTTCACGATTGGAAACGACAAGAATCTGTTCCCCGGCTAATTGCTTAAAAAGCAGGTTCCGGAGGGCGTCCGGATTCCATAAAAGGGTAACATCGTCGGCAATTCGTCTTTCCGTGTCAATGGTGCGCAGCAGAGCGCGCAGGTCACCCACCAGCGGCTGCAACTCGGAATCGGAAGACTTGCCAAAAGGCACGGAGAGTCCCTCTCCGCGGAGCAGCGCCCGGACACCGGTCATCCAGCCGCGCCAGCTCAAATGGGCAACCAGCACCGTAATCAAAGAGGTCACCAGGCTTAGGACCGCAAAAAGAAACAGGATGTATTTGCGCGTATCCGCACTGCGGCGTTCGACAAAGCTCATGTCATGGACCAGCACCAGGGAGCCCGACGGGACCCCGTCGATGAGAACGGGGTTGATGGCAACGTGGACGAGCCCCCGGGGAAGTTGTAAAAGCGCAGGGGACGATTGGGTGGACGCGTTGGGCAGGGAACATCCGAGGTCACGTGGAAAGGTCGGGGTATGGTAGAGTAATTTGCCCTGACCGTCGCAATATCCCAGGGCAAAGAGGCGCTCGTCCTGAATAACCCGGGAAATCAGGGAATTGATCTTATTCCTGCTTCCCTGAACCAGAAGATCGCCGAGAGGCTCCTGGAAAGTGCTGGTAATCAGTTTGGAGCGGATGTCTATGTCGCGGACAAACCAGTGCAGCGTCAGCTTATCCACCAGAGGCACCACCAGGTAAGCCAAAAGCGTCATGACCGCGATCAGAGGAATGACGAAGCGCAGCGTCAGACGCAACGACCGTGAAGATTTTATTTTTTGAAGGCTCATCCGTATCGCTCCTTCTAAAACGCGCTGTCCCAGCGCTTGCTGAGGCGAATGGCGGCATTGATCAGCCCCACCATACTGTAGGTCTGAACAAAATTCCCCCACGGTTCGCCAGTGCGCGGATCGATGTGTTCGGCCAAAAGCCCGTGCCGGTTGCGACGCGAAAGCAGATGTCCAAAAAGTTCGCGGGCTTCATCAACACGGTTCAATGCAACCAGAGCATAAATATACCAGAAGGTGCAAACCACAAAAGCATTTTCCGGAACGCCGAAATCATCGGTCTCGACATAGCGATAAATATAGTTTCCATGTTTCAGCTCCCGTTCAATGGCGGTGACGGTTCCGGCAAAACGCGGATCATCGGCCGGCAGAAACCCCAAATCATGAAGCAAAAGAAGGCTGGCGTCGAGCGAATCACCGTCA
>DNYQ01000268.1:6525-11942 GCA_003506745.1 Syntrophaceae bacterium | reverse complement strand
TTTACCGGAAGGTTGTCGGTCATTAACTATTCTCCCTTGCTTTTTGTAGCCATAACTGACCATTTTGCGGATGTCAGCAAAATGGTCAGTTCTTCTCCAACCGTTTTCTTTTTTCCGGTGCATCAAGATAGTTTTCTTTGGACACGACCATCTTTTTCGTTTCTTTTTCCAGTTCTTCGCGGGCGTCTCCGGCAATCTTGCCGCCTTTTCGTGCGGCGGTACGATTTTCGTCGAAGCCCTGTGCATCCTTCGTCTTGGTGATTTCCGTTGTGGCAGCTTCACCCAGCATGGAAAAGATGAGCTCCAGATCGTTCATATGATCCCGCAAATTTTCGCGCTCCAGCCCCTTGAGTTCTTTATATTCCGATGGCGTCAGGCCAAAGGTGGCTTTGGAGATTTCAGTTGTCAAAATCGCGTATTCTCTATCGTGTCCCACCTGACGTTTCTTCCATTCGTCGGTCAACTCCGCGCGGATGGCAATGCCGCGCATGCGTTTTTCAATCCAGTCGTCGGAATAGCCTTTGGCCCGATAAAGTGCTTTGGTTCTTTTGGTGGCCAGTTCCGGGTCTTCGATCTCCTGCACGCGCTCATAACCGACTTTTGCCAACCAGCGTTTGAATGGCTCTGCCTTGGGCGAGGGTATGGACTGAATAATACGGAAAAGTCCTTCGGTGCTGGCGCAATCGGTTTCTCTCTGTTTTCCATCAGGTGCGGGAAGTTTGAACTGTCGACAAATTGTCGACAGTTCAAGTCCGTCGTCGCTCTTAACCCTGATTTTCATTTTAAACCAATAATCACGGGGATTTAAGCTGTCGGTCAGTACGGCAACAGCATCAATCACAGAAAACCACCATTCATCATTATGCAGAATTCGGCGAATGGATTTTTCCTGAAAAACAACAATCCGGGATGCCTCTGTTTTTTCTAAACCTTTTTTTACGCGCATCGTTTCCCTCGCTTCCATCAAGACCTTGCCTAAAAGTACTTTACGGCAATTTGCCCTGCTCTCCTGGCACAAGGGGTTGCAACCCCTTGTTCGGACTTCATCAACCGAATTACGTCCGGCATGACTTGAAGCATTTTCGCGATGTCACGAAAATGGTCCCAAGTGCGGCCCTTATTTTCATACGGCTGCTTTTATTCCGTGTCTTTTCCCTTGATTGAACAGACAAGGAATTCTTGTCTGTTCAATCAGCATTCACCTTTCAATAGTCTTAAGCATTTCGGCCATTTTAAGCCGCACATCGGCCAGTTCTTTCTCCAGTTGATCAATCTCCTTTTGCACGGCGTCAATATCAATTTCGGCCTCTTCCTCAAATGTATCGACATAGCGAGGGATGTTGAGATTAAAATCGTTTTCTTTGATTTCATCGAACGCTGCCACATGCGCATACTTCTCTATGTCTTTTCGTGCTTTGAGCGTTTTGATGATATTTTGGATGTGCGCGTCGGAAAGGGCGTTTTGATTTTTCCCCGGCAGATAATCACGGCTGGCATCAATAAATATAACATCTTTGCGACCGTGGTTTTTGCCGCCCTTTTCCCGGCTGCGGTCAAAGACAAGTATCGCAACGGGAATTGAAGTGGTTGGGAAGAGATTCCCCGGCAGACCGATCACGGCATCCAATATATTCTCCTCGATCATCTTTTGGCGAATCCGCCCTTCGGCGGCGCCGCGAAACAAAACGCCATGCGGAACAACAACCGCCACGCGGCCTTCTTTTTCCAGCGCCGCTTCCACCATATGGCTGATAAATGCCCAGTCGCCTTTGCTTTTTGGCGGAACGCCACGCCAGAAACGGTTATAGCGGTCGCTTTCTGCTTCCTTCGCACCCCATTTGTCCAGGGAAAAAGGAGGATTGGCAACGACAATATCGAACTTCATCAGGCGATCGTTTTCTACCAGCGCCGGGCTCACCAGCGTATCGCACCATTCAATGCGCGCACTGTCCGCGCCGTGCAGAAACATGTTCATCCGGGCAAGCGCCCACGTGCTACCGTTCGATTCCATGCCAAAGAGGGCAAAGTTCTTATCGCCCACTTCACACGACGCTTCGATTAAAAGTCCACCGGAACCACAGGCGGGATCACAAATACGATTGCCGGGTTTCGGTCTGGCAAGCTTGGCAACCAACTCAGATACTTTATGCGGCGTGTAAAACTCTCCGGCTTTTTTACCCGCGTCGGTGGCAAACCGTTCGATCAGGTATATGTAGGTATTGCCGATGACATCTTCGGAAACCTTGCTGGGACTCAGGTCCAGTTGCGGTTTGTTGAAATCTTCCAGCAGGTTTTTCAGGCGGCGGTTTCTGTCTTTGGTTCTGCCGAGATTTGCTTCGCTGTTGAAATCGATATTGCGGAAAACGCCTTCCAATTTTGATTTGTTGGCCTCTTCAATAGCGTCGAATGTGATGTTGATCAGTTCGCCGATATTCGCCGTATTGCGACGTTCATACAAACTGTAAAAATCCGCAAGGAACCGATCAGTCACTTCCCCAGTTTCGTGATCTTTCAATTCCGCATAGAGTAGGACAAAACGCTCTCTTTCCAACTTACGGCGAATGCGAGCATCGTTATCGCCATACTGTTTACGGTATCGTTCATAATGATCTTTCCAGGCATCTGAGATATATTTCACAAACAGCATTACCAGGATATAGTCCTTGTATTGCGCAGGATCGACCACCCCACGAAAGGTATCGCAGGCCGCCCATGCAGCATTATTGATGTCTTTCTGATCTAGTTTCCCATTCATTTATTTATTCTCCTCCGGCTTCGCGGATTAATATTGCAGAAATATGTTGTTTACGTTTTATGGAAAGTTGCTTCATGATGCGTTGTTCATCATCGGCCAGTGCAGCCAGAGCAATGATGGATTTTTGTTTTTCCAGCGGCGGAACGTCAATTTCCAGCATCTCCAGTGTTTCCTTACTGATCATTTTTTGCGTTGTTCCCCGCGCGTGACTTGTCAGAAATATTTGCGCCGGTAATTGTCGGATAAACCAATTGAGATACTCCGGCATAACGGTGGTGGTACTTAATCTTATCTTTAAGAGAGGCGCCGACACCACGGCAAAACCGGGATCTTCTGAAAGAATTGCAGCGGTAGAGGTCAGGCTGCGCGACCGAAAGATCAAGTCGCCTTTTTGTACAAAATGGTTTTCACCAAACTTGTCCATATCAACATAAGACAAACTGCCGCAATTTACGATATTTTCATCAGAGAGGTCTTTCATTTGAATAACGGCAACCGGACCAGAATCGAAAGATTCGAACCGCGATCGGAATGAATAACCCATATGAACGGTGGCTACATCCTTTAATAATAACTTCATTTTTCTCCTATAATAATTTGCAATAACGACTTTACGGCAGAACATTAATTCAACTGATTGCATTTGTAAAGAATTAATTTTATGTTGTAACGTTATTTCTGTATTATTTATGTTATGAAAAAGACAATAAAGACTATCTGACGAAAACCATAGGCAGATCGTAAAATCATTCAATGCAGTTATCAATTAATTTATCTCCTTAGTTTTACTTCATTATTTTTTTCTGATTATTTACTTGACAGCGGCTTTCAATCAAACTATAACATTAAAGCTCAACTTTAATGTTTGGTTTGACGAATGAAATTAAAAATCGGTGAAATTGCAAAAAGAAGCGGTGTGCGGCCCTCGACCATCCGCTATTACGTCGGAGAAGGACTTTTACCCAAACCCGAAAAGACCAACGAAAAAATGGCCTATTACGACGAGGCCTGCATTGACCGGCTGCGCGCCATTCAGGAGNNATGCCGGGCACGGACTGGTTGACCGGCAGGCCTTTCTGGAGGCTACCGGTCTTGCGGAAAAAGATTTAAAGAAGGCGGAGAAACTGGGCATTTTGATTCCTTTTATAACCGGCTCGGATAAGCCGCTTTACAATGAGGATGACGTGCGGGTGGGCCGTGACGGCATCCGCCAACTTTTCGCCTTAGGCATGGAACTGGATGACCTGTCTTTCTGGGTTGAACTGGGCAAAAAAATCGTGAAAAAGGAAATGGTGCTTCGCCGAAAAATTGTCGCCGGCAAGTCCATCAGAGAAAACATTCTCATCACCGCCGAACTGACGCGGATCGGCGAATTCTACCGCGAGTATATCTTAAGGCGGCTCTTCCAGAAACAGGTTGAACAGAATATTCAAAATAGTTTGAAAAAAATAAAAGTCGGCCATGCAAAACAGGCGGCACAAAACATTTAAGGAGGGATTTATGTTCAAAACGGCAATTACGGAAATGTTCGGCGTGAAGTACCCGATTATCTGCGGAGCCATGATGTGGCTTTGCAAACCGAAAATGTGCGCGGCGGTGTCCAATGCCGGCGGCATCGGCAATCTGACGGCCGGCAATTATGAAACGGCGGACGACTTTCGCCAGGCGATCCGGGAAACACGCCAACTTACCGATAAACCCTTCTTTGTGGCGATTACGCTTTTGCCGTCGGTGCGGATCACGCCGGAACACCATAAGATGTATGTTAAAGTTTGCGCCGAGGAAAAAGTGGCGGGCATCGAGTTTTCCGGAACGCCGCTGGACAAGGTGGCCGGAATGGAAGCGGTGGAAATGCTCAAGAAAGCCGGCGTGAAAATGTTCCACAAGGTCGGCGCTTTGCGTCACGCACTGCATGCGGAAAAAATCGGCTTTGACGGCATTTATGCGGCAGGCATTGAAGAAGGCGGTCACCCGTTAAATGACGATGTCACGTCCATGGTGCTGACGCCCAAAATCGTTTCCTCGGTAAAAATTCCCGTGGTCACCGTCGGCGGCATCGCGGACGGCCGGACCATGGCCGCCGCTTTGGCGCTGGGCGCCGAGGGCGTGATGATGGCCAGCCGCTTCATCGCCACCCAAGAATGCGAAGTGCATGAAAACATCAAGCAGGAACTGATCCGCCGGCAGGAATTTGACACGGTGATTTACGGAAAATCCATCGGTCTGCAGGGTCGCGGATTGAAATCCAAAGTTATTGAAGAAGTTCTGGCCATCGAAGCGCGCCACGGAGGATTTGAAGAGCTGATCCCGCTCCTGGCCGGCCAGAAAGTCAAGCAAGCCTGGGAAACCGGCGATGTCGATTACGCGCCTTTGATGGTCGGTCAGTCCATCGGCCTGATCAACGATATCCCCACCTGCGCGGAGCTGCTGGAGAGAATGGCCGCGCAGGCCAAAGAGATCTCTGCAAGAACCGCAAAGCTTTGTGGAAATTAAACAAAACTAAACGATATAAGGAGGAACTATGAAAACACGAATCACTGAAATGGTCGGCATCGAGTATCCGATTGTACTCTCCGGCATGAGCTGGATCAGTACGCCGAAAATGGTCGCGGCGGTATCCAACGCCGGAGGGTTGGGCATTCTGGCAACAGGGCCTCTGAAC
>DNYQ01000268.1:5275-6497 GCA_003506745.1 Syntrophaceae bacterium | reverse complement strand
AAGCGCGCGCAGGATTTCGGCACGGATGCGGTGATTGCCACCGGCCAGGAAGCGGCGGCGCACGGCGAAGACGTCACGTCGCTGGTTTTGATTCCGCATCTGGCGGAAAATCTGAAAATTCCCGTGATTGCAGCAGGTGGATTTGCCGACGGTCGGGGCATCGCAGCCGCTCTGGCACTGGGTGCGGAGGGCGTCGCCATGGGAACCCGACTCATGACCACCAAGGAAAGTCCGCTGCATGAAAACTACAAGAAACTGACGCAGGAAAAAGACGTTTATGACACGCTGTTTTCCAAACGCTTTGACGGCATCCTGTGCCGGGTCATGAAAACGGATGCGGCTAAAAGAGCGATCAAAAGCGGCTTGAACTGGCCCGCCGCCTTCTTCAACTCGCAGGACATCGCCCGTCAGATGAATCTGCCTTATGTCAAATTGTTTTTTGGCGTGCTGGCTTCCGGTTACTCAAGCGCGAAACAACTGGCCTACCTGGCGAACGCTTTTAAGGCCATTCGCATTGCCACGGAAGACGGCGATTCCAAAACAGGTATCCTGCCGGTCGGTCAGTCACAGGGGTTGATTCATGACGTGCCGACAATTGCCGAGCTCTTTGAACGCATCGTGAAAGAAGCGAAAGCCGCACAGGCCAAAGTCAACGCGGCGCTCGACTAAACCGGCGTTGCCGAAAAACCGCAAATAGTTTATGATGCATTCCCATCAAAATGGGAGGGAGCAATTGATATGTCCATCGCATCGGTATTAAAAGACATGGAGCAGTCCATCGGAAAGGAAATTTTTGTTTCCGATTGGACCCAGGTGACGCAGGAGCAGATTAATCAATTTGCCGACAGCACAAAAGATCATCAGTGGATTCACGTGGATGCGGAAAAAGCCGCCGCCGGACCCTTCGGCAAGACCATTGCGCACGGGTTTCTGACGCTTTCGCATCTGCCTTTTTTCAGCTACCAGATCCCGCTGAAAATGGAAGGCTCCAAGATGTCCATCAACTATGGCCTGGATAAGGTGCGCTTTATCAACCCCGTGATTTCCGGCTCGAAAATCCGCGACCGGATTGTCCTTTCCGCGCTGGAGGAAAAGCCGGGCAACCGCCTTCTGATGACCCAGACGCACACGATTGAAATTGAAGGACAGGAAAAACCGGCGTGCATTGCCCAGGCGCTGGGCATGATCTTCTTTTAAATTATTAAGAATAACAATGTCTTGC
>DNYQ01000268.1:0-5243 GCA_003506745.1 Syntrophaceae bacterium | reverse complement strand
ATCCCAGGTCATGCCGGCGGCGATGTCATAGGCATGGAGCGTTTCGCTTCCCAGAACGTCCATCACTTCATCGGCGCGCTCGCGGTGATGAATTTTCAATTCGTCAATTCTGCTTTTGAGATTCCCCAGGAAACCGCGGTGACCGGGCAGGACAAGGTCCACCGGCAAATGATACACTTTATCCAGGCTGGCCATGTAGTCGGCAAGGGAATTCGTTGTATAGGCCCACGATTCGATGTGCGGCGTGATATCAAAAAGGATGTGATCACCGGAGACGAAGATCTTCCTGTCTTTTTCATAAAGGCAGATATGCCCCTGCGTGTGTCCCGGCGTGGCGATGCATTGCAGACGGTAACCGCCGCATTCGATGACATCGCCGTCATCCAGCAAAGTAAAGACAGGCTTCTGTTTCGGACTGTATTTGAAACCGGGATGGCTGGCAAGCGCCTTCTGCAATTCATCGGCCGGAAACCCGTTGATTTGGGCAAAGTCCACAAGGGACTGCCAGCTCTGGTCGTCATCAAAGACCCGTGCATCAATCCGGCTGAAAAAAATCCTGCTGGTTTCCGACGCCAGCCGCGTCACAAGCCCGGTATGATCGGCGTGCATGTGGGTCAGCATAAAATCGGTTTTATTCAGATCCATTTCCAGTTCGGCTAATCCCTTCAGCATCGCTTCATAACAAACACTGCGGTTGAAGCCGGTATCAATAATCAGATTGCGGTTTTCGCCCTTGATCACATAGGAATTCAAATCCTTGAGAGGNNGGTGACTTTTTACGAGTTCATCACGGCTGGGGCCGCACCCCGCCGGTTCTTAATGATCTTCATCATCGTCCTTTGGCTCCTCTTGCTGTGCTTCCGGCGCAAAAAGGTCGCCGCTCAGATCCACAGGATAAAATTCATCCGGCAGCGCACTGACAATTTTCAGCGGCTTTACGGGAAACCGGGGCGACTGGGCGGACGGAACCGGCGGCGTCACACCACCGGACGAAGATTCCGGGGCGGGAGAGTCCATAGGGACGCTTTCCTTCAAAACAACTTCCGTCGGAACCTCCGCGGATTTTCTTTTTCTGTGGCGGGGACGGCGGCGGCTTTTTCTTTTGGGCGCTTCTTCAGCGCCGACCGTTTCCGCATCCGTTGCATCCGTCGTCGCAACCTCATCCGCTGCAGCGTCCGCATCCGGTTCGGTCTCTTCAGCCAGTTTCAGCAGGGGCATCCCCTGCATGACGCTGACTTCCAGCGCCTGTTCTTTAACGGATTGCTGAATTTCGAAATTATCCCACGCCATATCCGATCTTCCTTCAATGATCAGGCAGACGCCGAAACCGGTTTCCAGCTTCAAAAGCTCCGTTCTTTTATGGTTCAGAATGTAGAAGGCGATTTCATGCGGCAGGCTGACCTTCAACTCCGAGTAAATGCCTTTGACCGCTTCCGATTCGATTTTGCGAAACGCCCCCAGAGAGGCGTATTCCAGGGAAGGCCGAAGCCCGCTGCCTTTGCAATACGGACAGGTGGTGTAACTGATTTCCTGAATGGTGGATTGTTTTTTCTGACGGGACAATTCCAAAAGGCCGAACTTGGAAATGCGGGAAAGCTGGATTCTGGCGCGATCCATACTGAGAGCCTTCTTGAATGCCTTTTCCACTTCCGCGATATGTTTCTTGTCAATCATGTCGATAAAATCGATGACAATCAAACCCCCCAGGTCGCGCAGGCGCAACTGACGCGCAATTTCTTCGCAGGCATCGACGTTGGTCTTGAAAGCGGTTTCTTCGATGTTTCTTTTATTGGAGCCGCGTCCGGAGTTGACGTCGATGGTGATCATGGCCTCCGTGGGATTGATAATGACGTAACCGCCGGATTTCAATTCCACGCGCTCCTGATAAATGACCCGGATTTGCTCTTCCAGTTCGTATCGTTCAAAAATGGGAACTTTGTCTTTATAATTCTTTAAGATCCGCAAATGGCGGGGGGCGACAGCCTTCAAATAAGCGCGCATTTTGCGGAAGGTCTCGACTTCATCCACCAGAATTTCATCAATTTCCAGCGTCAGATAGTCCCGCAGCGATCTCACGCCGAAATCCGTCTCCTGGTAAAGGAGATAAGGGGCTGAGACGCTCTCGGCTTTCTTGAAAATCTCCTTCCACAGACGCATCAGGAACTGGTAGTCTCGCTGGATTTCCGGCTTGGTCCGGTTGATGCCCGCCGTGCGGACGATGAAGCCCATGTCTTCAGGAACTTTGATCTGCTCCATCAGCGTCTTGATTTTCTGCCGGTCTTCTTCGCTTTCGATTTTCCGGGATATGCCGCCGCAGAGCTTGTTGGGAAGCAGCACAAGATACCTTCCGGGCAGGGAAATGTAGGACGTGAGCAGCGCGCCTTTATTGCCGATGACTTCCCGGACGACCTGCACGATGATTTCCTGACCGGATTTGAGAATGGGTTTTCCGCCGGAGGAGCCGTTTTCCGGTTCGGTCAGATATTCAGGGCTGACGTCCCGAAGCGGAAGAAAGCCGTCCTTGACGCCGCCGTAATCGACAAAAGCCGCCTGCAGGCCGCGCTCGACTTTCAGCACTTTGCCTTTGTAAATATTTCCGGTAATCGGTTCCCGCACAGCCATTTGAATATTGAATTCAATCAGCTTGCCTTTTTCGTCAACCGTGGCCATGCGCATTTGTTCCTTGTGCACGGCGTTAACGAGCATAATGTGTTTCATAATTGTCCTTTTCGGCTGTATCCTTTCATGATGCGCCCGCTGGGGGGGCATGTCCGGCCGGCACGCAGCCGGCATGATACAACCTGTATATTTTATATAAAGGCGCTGACGTCGCCTTTTCCAGTTCTAAGGACTTCAATCGTGTCATCCACCAGACTGATGACACTGGACGGCTCGGGAATAATCGTTCCGCCGTCAATAATCAAATCGACAACCCGTCCGAAATATTCGTTAATCAGCGCCGGATTGCCAAGATCCTCCCCTTCCTCCGTCTGAACGCTGGTACTGATGATCGGCTGTCCGAGTTCGCGTATTAAGGCCAGACAAATCTGATTGTCCGGAACACGGATACCGGTGGTCGGTCTTTTCGGCAAAATGATTTTCGGCACAAGACGCGATGCTTCCAGAATGAAGGTATAGGGCCCCGGCAAAAACCGCTTCATGGTTTTATAAGCGTAATCCGTGACCAGAGCATACTGGCTGATATGCTTAAGATCGGAACAGACAAAACTTAAAGGGCGTTTTTTATTTCTTCTTTTAATTTCGTAAATTCTTTCAATGCCTCTTTTGTTGGATAAATCGCAACCCAATCCGTAAACCGTATCCGTAGGATATATGATAATGCCGCCATCCCTCAAAACATCCGACGCCTTCTTGATGAGGCGCATCTGAGGATTCTGGCTGTTAATCGATAACACCGTTTTCGCCCCCGCTTCAATCTTTTTTTGCATATCAGCAATTCGGAGATTTAGCAATGGCCGCAAACGGGTCATAAAAAAGAAATAATTACCTCTTTTTCTTGTCTTTGCTGAGCTTGTATTCGATGCTGTCGATCAAGGCCTGCCAGCTTGCCTCGATAATATTTTCGGAAACACCCGTGGTGCTCCAGAGTTCAGAACCGTCCGTCGAATCCAGCAAAACGCGGACACTCGCCGCCGTGCCCTCCGAACCTTCCAGCGTGCGCACTTTAAAATCAACCAGGTGCATCTCCTTGATTTGCGGATAGAATTTGGTCAATGCCTTGCGCAGGGCATGGTCAAGCGCATTCACCGGACCATTGCCCTCCGCGGCCGTCAACTCCTCCTCGCCCCCTACGGAGATTTTGATCGTGGCCTGGGAAAGACAGGGGTTTGTAAGCGTACGCGACGTAACCACGCTGAAACACTCCAGATTGAACGGTTCTACAAACTCGCCGATCGCTTTCTTCATCAGGACGGACAGGGAGCCGTCGGCGGCGTCAAACTGATATCCCTTGTCTTCCATCAGTTTCACCTGATGCACAACCCTGCCCAAAGCGTTTTTCTTGTCCAGGTCGATCCCCAAGGCTTTGGCTTTATAAGCAATATTGCTTTTGCCGGCCATGTCGGAAACCAGCACGCGCCGGCTGTTGCCGACAAGTTCGGGCGGCATGTGCTCATAAGCCATCGAATTTTTCGTTACAGCGCTGACATGGACGCCACCCTTGTGAGCAAAAGCGCTCTTTCCCACGAAAGGCCGCGACATCAAAGGCGGAATATTGGCCACGTCGCTGACATACAATGAAAGATTCGAGAGCTGTCGAATCGATTTGACGGGCAGACAATGCATTTTCATCTTGATTTGCAGATTACCGATTATGGAAACCAGATCGGCATTGCCGCACCGCTCGCCATAGCCGTTCACGGTGCCCTGAACGATTGTCACACCTTCCCGGACGGCCGCGATGGAATTGGCAACCGCCAGTCCGCAGTCATTGTGCGCATGAATGCCGGAAATATCCATTGGAATGACGGATGAAATCCTGCCAAGGACGGCGCCAATTTCATAGGGCATGGCGCCGCCGTTTGTGTCGCAAAATACAATCCTGTCCGCCCCCGCATCCAGCGCCGTTTTTACGACCCGGATTGCATATCGGGGGTTATGCTTATAACCGTCGAAAAAATGCTCGGCATCAAAAAGCACTTCCTTGCCTTTGCCCTTCATATAAACAATGGAATCGCGGATCATGGACAAATTTTCTTCCAGAGCAATTTTTAAAATATCCTTCACCTGCAGGTCCCAGGATTTACCAAAGATGGCCACGGCCGGCGTTTCGGCCTTGATCAGCGCCTTGAGATTCGGGCAGGCCTCCGGCCGGATGTGCGGTTTGCGCGTGGAACTGAATGCGGTCAATTTGGCATTTTTAAACTTCACCGCTTTGGCCATCTCAAAAAAGCGCATATCTTTGGGGTTGGAACCGGGCCAGCCGCCTTCAATGTAATGGAAGTGAACATCGTCCAGCCGCTGAGCAATGCGCAGCTTTTCTTCAGCTGAAAAAGTGACCTGCTCACCCTGCGTGCCGTCACGCAGCGTCGTATCATAAATTAAAATTCTGTTTTGCTTCATCGGATCCTCTCTTTTGAAAAAAAATCCGCTGCCGGTTTCCCTGGCAGCGGATTGGAATTTTGGCTTATCGAAAAATGCACCTACTCCACGGCCAGGCCTCCTCTGGGGAAACAAATTATAATATTGGTAATTATTATTTCCGTGTGAAACATCATCTGCAT
>DNYQ01000098.1 GCA_003506745.1 Syntrophaceae bacterium | reverse complement strand
GATGCGTTTCTGCCGCCGTTTGTTCCGCACGCGACCTTACATCCGGCCAAACCGGTCACGATGGGCGCGTTTGCGATGTCGGACTATTTTGCCGAAATTATGAAAGCCAAGAATGAAGCTCTGATCAATTCGAAAAAAGTGATCCTGGACGTTTGGGACGAATGGGCGAAGTTATTCGGTCGCGCCTACAAGCCGGTGGAAACTTATCAGGCGGAGGATGCGGATGTTCTGATGTTGACGATGGGGTCCATGGGCGAGACCGCACAGATGGCAATTGACCAGCTTCGGGCCCAAGGCGTCAAAGCCGGTCTTGTGAAATTACGGTTATGGCGCCCTTTCCCTCACGCGGAAATTAAAGCCGTGGTAAAAAACGTGAAGAAACTGATTGTGACCGACCGCGCCATTTCGTTTGGCGGCCCCGGCGGCCCGGTGTTTTCAGAAATAAAGTCCGCTCTTTATGCCGAGACCAAGCGTCCCCTGATATACAATTATATTTACGGACTGGGCGGACGCGACGTGGCGGTGGGAGAGTTTGTCGCCATGTTCGAAAACGTTCTGGCGGATACGGAAAACAAAGCGGCAGACACCTATGAATTTTGGGGGGTAAGAGAATAATGAGCATTGTAGAAAATTTTGATTTATTTGCCCCGCGGCTGATTAATAAACAGGAATTGCTGTCCTCCGGCCATCGCGCCTGCTCCGGCTGCGCCGAAGTGCTGGCCGTCCGATTGATGTGCAAGGCCCTGGGTGAAAATACAGTCATCGCTTCGGCGACCGGTTGTATGGAAATCGTTTCCAGTATGTTCCCCACCACGGCGTGGCGTGTGCCCTGGATTCACGTGGCGTTTGAAAACGCAGCGTCCGTCGCTTCCGGCATTGAAGCCGGCCTCAAAGCGCTGCGCAAAAAAGGCAAGATTGACGACCGCTATATTAAAGTCGTCGGCATGGGCGGCGACGGCGCCACGATGGACATCGGCTTCCAGGCGCTTTCCGGCGCGATGGAGCGCGGCCATGACATGATTTACGTCTGCTTCGACAACGAAGCNNGCCCACGAGATTCCCTATGTGGCCACCGTCTGTCCCAGCTATCCGCTGGATTTTATCCGCAAGATTGAAAAGGCCAAAAGCATTAAAGGGCCGTCTTACATTCACTGTTTTTCCATGTGTCCGACCGGTTGGCGTTCACCGTCCCAAACGGCGATATCCATGGGGCGTCTTGCCGTGGAAACAGGGGTCTTCCCCCTGTTTGAAGTGGAGCACGGCCATTATCGTTTATCTCCGGATATGCCGAAGAAACTCAAACCGATCAAAGATTACTTCAAGCCGCAGGGGCGCTTCCGTCACCTGATCCCGGATGAAATTGACATGATTCAAGAGCGGGTGACGATCGAATTTAAGAAACTTACGGAAAAAGCCAAATTTCTCAAAACAGGCAATGATTAAAGAGAAATTTCAAAGAAAACCGAGGTGATGGAAAAATGACAAAACCCATGAGTATAGCAGCAAGAACAAGAAAAATTGTAAAATCGCACGGAAACGACAAGAGCGCGATGATTGCTGTGTTGCAGGATATTCAGGAAGCGTTTAATTATCTTCCGAAAGAAGCGCTGAAAGCGGCGGCCAAAGCACTGAACGTGCCGATGAGCCGGGTGTATGAAGCGGCCACGTTTTATACCGCTTTCAGNNGGCATTAAAGCGGGCGAAACGACGGCTGATAAAAATTTCTCGCTCGAAACCGTCAACTGTGTGGGCGCCTGCGCTTTGGGACCCGTCGTGGTGATCAATGCCGACTACCACGGCCAGGTCACCATCAACAAAGTGGATAAAATCATCAAAAAGATCAATGAAGAGGGGGCGCAGTCATGAACGAAAATCCTGATACTCAGGCCCGCCAGGTTCTGGATAAATTGACCCTATATTACGGTCCGAAGAAGAAGTTTGTCGCGATTTGCGCCGGCACCGGCTGTCGCGCTTCCGGAAGTCTCAAGGTGAAAGAAGCTTTGGAAGCCGAATTAAAAAAGCAAGACATGAATGATGTGGACATTCTGGCCACCGGATGCCTCGGATTCTGCGAAAAGGGGCCCATGCTAATCATTCATCCCGACAAGTATTTTTATCAGCACGTGAAAGTCGAAGACGTTTCGGAAATCGTCTCCAAGACCGTGGGCAAAGGCGAAGTCATCAGCCGCCTGCTCTATCGCCACCCGGAAACGAAAAAGACCCTGTATCGTGAAGAAGACCTGCCCTTTTACAAGAAACAGCACCGCATCGTGTTCGGCCAAAACGGTATGCTTGACCCGTCACGAATCGAGGCTTATTTCAATATCAACGGTTATCAGGCGCTGGCCAAGGTGCTTTCCGAAATGACGCCGGAAGCCGTGATCAGCGAAGTCAAAAAAGCGGGNNTATATTTATGTCCGAAACGAATATCCGCTGGCGGTAACCCATCTGGCGATCGCGATCAAGGCCGCCCGGGAAAACGGCCTATTGGGAAAAAATATCCTGGGCACGGATTTCTCATTTGATATTAAGATCAACAAGGGCGCGGGCGCGTTTGTCTGCGGCGAGTCCTCTGCTCTCTTTGCTTCGATTGAAGGCCGCGCCGGAGAACCGCGCGCCAAATATGTCCACGCGGTGGAAAAAGGCTTGTATGATAAGCCCACCGTCCTTAACAACGTGGAAACCTGGGCCAACGTTCCGCTCATTATCAATAAAGGCGCCGATTGGTACGCGTCCATCGGAACGGAAGGCTCCAAGGGCACTAAGATCTTTTCTCTGGTCGGAAAAATCAACAACACGGGTTTGATCGAAGTGCCGATGGGCACGACGCTCTACGAAATCATCTACGATATGGGCGGTGGAATCACCAACGGCCGTAAATTCAAAGCCGTGCAAACCGGCGGTCCGTCCGGCGGCTGCATCCCGGAAAGTCTGCTGGATATCCCCGTTGATTTCGACAAACTCTATGAAGTCGGCTCCATGATGGGTTCCGGCGGCATGATCGTCATGGATGACACCTCCTGCATGGTGGACGTCGCCCGGTATTTCCTGGAATTCCTGAAAGAGGAATCCTGCGGCAAGTGCGTCCCCTGCCGTGAAGGCATTCGCCGGATGAGCGATATTCTGGAAGATATCTGCGCAGGCAAGGGCAGGGAAGGCGATATTGAACTTCTGGAACGCATGTCTTCAGCCATCGCCGACGGATCGCTGTGCGCTCTGGGCGGCTCCGCTCCCAACCCGGTGTTGAGCACGATTAAATATTTCCGCGAAGAGTATGAAGCGCACATCAAGGAGCACCGCTGTCCGGCGGGCGTCTGCAAGGCGCTCATTACCTACAGCATCGACGCGGAGAAATGCACGGGTTGCGGCGTATGCGTCAAGGTTTGCGCCACGCAAGCCATCACCGGCGAAAAGAAGAAAGCGCACCTTATTGATAAAGACAAATGCACCCGTTGCGGCGCCTGCATCCAGAGCTGCAAATTCGATGCAATCAACGTGAAGTAGAGGTAGAAGACATCATGGTAAATATGATTATTGACGGAAAAAATGTATCAGCGCAAAAAGACACGATGCTTCTGGAAGCCATCCGCGGCGCGGGTATTTCGGTGCCCACCCTTTGCGCGCACGAAGCCGTATCCCGATCGGGCGCCTGCCGCCTGTGCGTGGTGGAGATCAAAAAAGGCAACCGGACCCGGATCGTCACCTCCTGTCTCTACGGCGTGGAAGAAGGGCTGACGGTGGACACCAAAAGCGAGCGGGTTCTCAATGTGCGACGGCTGGTCATGGAATTGCTTCTGGCCCGCTGCCCCGACTCCGACGTTCTTCAAAAAATGGCCAGGGAAATGAGCGTGGAAGCCGAACCCCGTCACGCCATCGATACGGACAAAGGTAAATGTATTTTGTGCCGTTCCTGCGTCCGCGTGTGTGAGGAAGTCGTCGGCGTAAGCGCCATCGGATTATTTTCCCGCGGCTCCTACAAAGAAGTAGGGACGCCGTATAATGAAAAATCGGATGTCTGCATCGGCTGCGGCGCCTGCGCTTATGTCTGCCCGACCGGCCATATCGAGATGACCTCGACCGGCGACAAACGCACCATCTGGGGCCGCACCTTTAAAATGCAGGCCTGTTCCAAATGCGGCAAATTCTTCGCGCCCGTGGATCAACTGAAATTCATCAACAAGAAAACCGGCACGTCCATGAACGACCTGTCCGTCTGCACGGAATGCCGCTGAACCGTTCACGTTTTATCAGCCCATTAATTCATCAAAGAGCCCGGTCCTGAAATTTCAGGCCGGGCTTTTGTGCGCTGTGGCAAGGGTGGCAACAGGGTCTTGAAATATCAGTTGATTCGCTTTTTGACCCCTCTTCTGGTCATTGCGGGCGAAGCGAAGCAATCTCATAAGTCTTTGATATGTAAAGAGATCGCCACGTCGCCCACGCTCCCCGCGAGGACAAAATAATGATTATGCAAAAGTTTCAGATGCTTGCAAAATCAACCTGTTTAAAGTAAAAATTCATCTACGGGAAGAAAGG
>DNYQ01000083.1 GCA_003506745.1 Syntrophaceae bacterium | reverse complement strand
CGGATTTTATCCGGGCATCCCCAGGTGGAACTGACGGCCGCAACCTCCAGGCGCTATGACGGTGTGCCGGTAGCGGAGGTTTATCCTTCACTTTCCGGTTTAACATCGCTTGCCTATTCCAACGCCGCCCCCCGGGAGATTGCCAAGCTCTGCGACGTGGTATTTCTGGCGCTTCCCCACGGCGTCTCCATGAATATTGCACCCGTTTTTATTCAGGCGGGAAAAAAGGTCATCGATCTTTCCGCCGATTATCGTCTGCGGGATTTGGCCACTTACGAAAAGTGGTACACCAAACACATTAGCGCCGATCTTTTCGGGCAGGCGGTCTATGGGCTTCCTGAACTTTACCGGAAGGACATTGAAAAATCCCGTTTGATCGCCAATCCGGGCTGCTACCCGACCAGCATCATCCTGGGGCTTGCTCCGGCGCTCAAAAACAAGCTTCTGGATGTTTCCACGATCATTGCCGATTCGGCCTCCGGCGTGAGCGGCGCGGGAAGGGATCCGGCTGTGGCCTCCCTTTTCTGCGAAGTGGACGGCGGATTTAAAGCCTATAAAGTCGGCAAACACCGGCACACGCCGGAAATTGAACAGGAACTGAATGCACTGGCCGGAGAAACATTCGCCGTTTCTTTCACGCCGCATTTGCTGCCGGTGAAAAGGGGCATCCTGAGTACGATTTACGCGACGTTGAAAAAAGACATCAAACTGGATGATCTGCATGCGCTGTATGTCTCGGCGTATGCCGGGGAAAAATTTGTGCGGATTCTTCCGCAGGGAACCTATCCCAATATTTCTTCCGTTTGCGGATCAAATTACTGTGATATCGGTCTGGCGGTTGATCCGCGGACCAACCGGGTGATTATTATTTCCGCTATTGACAATCTGATTAAGGGGGCCGCCGGTCAGGCCGTGCAGAACATGAACCTGATCTGCTTGCTGCCCGAAGACAGCGGTTTGCAAATGCCCCCGCTTTATCCCTGATGAAAGACTTTGGACGATGCCTCAGAAAATATTTAATACGAAAACAAGAAAAAAAGAAATCCTGCAACCGGTTCGGGAAGGCGCCGTCGGCATGTATGTTTGCGGCATTACGGCCTATGATGTCTGTCATATCGGTCATGCCCGCGCCGCCGTAGTGTTTGACGTGGTGTTTCGCCATTTGAAAGCGCGCGGCTATAACGTGACCTATGTCAAAAACTTTACCGACATCGACGACAAGATCATCGATCGGGCAAATCGGGAAGGCGTCGGCATCGATCAGATCGCCGAACGGTATATCCATCTGCACGATGAAGATATGGCCGCTCTCAATGTTTTGACGCCCACCATAACGCCGAGAGCCACCGGCCACATGGAGGATATGGTTGCGCTGATTAAAACGCTGGAAGAAAAAGGGATTGCCTACGCCGTGGACGGCGACGTGTTTTTCGCAGTCCATAACTTTCCCGTCTATGGCGGATTGTCGGGACGCCACCTGGATGAAATGATGGCCGGCGCCCGCGTGGACGTTAATGACAAGAAAAGAAATCCGCTGGATTTTGTTCTTTGGAAAAAGAGCAAGGAAGGCGAACCGTTTTGGGAAAGTCCGTGGGGAAAGGGCAGACCGGGCTGGCACATCGAGTGTTCGGCGATGAGCCGGCGTTATCTGGGCGATACTTTTGATATTCACGGCGGCGGCGAAGACCTGATTTTTCCGCACCACGAAAATGAAATCGCTCAATCCCAGGCGGCAACGGGAAGGCCTCCGGCCAATTACTGGATGCACAACGGGTTTGTGAAGATTAATGCCGAAAAAATGTCTAAATCCCTGGGGAATATCTTTTCGATCCGGGAGATTATTCAACAATACCATCCGGAAGTCCTGCGCCTGTTTATGCTTCAGAGCCATTACCGCAGCCCGGTGGATTATTCGGATGCCTCGCTCAAAGAGGCCCGGACGGCGCTGATCCGCGGTTATACCGCCCTGCAGCAGATGAAGGAAACACGGGAAAAACTGGTTTCGCCGGACCAGGAAAAACGCCCGCCGGAGCCGTCGGACGAGATGAAGAAATTAAGCGAATTAAAAGATAAGTTTGACGCTTCCCTCGACGATGATTTTAATACGGCACAGGCTCTGGGATATGTTTTCGACGCGGCCCGGCTGGTCAATCATGTTACCACCGCGGCCAAAAAGATGCCCGCCTCCGCCAAACAGGCAATCCTTGCGGCCGCCGCAGACCTGTTTGCGCATTTTGGCGATGTGCTCGGTGTTTTTCAGTTGGATCCGGATATTTTTTTCCATACCGATCGCAGTCTTGAAGCCGCCAAGCGCGGCCTCGATACGGCCAGGATAGAAGCCCGGATTGCGGAGCGGCAAAAAACGCGCGAAGAAAAAGATTGGAGCCGGGCCGATGACATTCGCCGGGAACTGGCCGCCGAGGGTGTCATCTTGAAGGATTCAGCGGGCCGGACAACCTGGTTGATCGATTAGGCAAAGCGTCGGCAGGTTTCATCCGTCCCCTTCCTGAAAATCCTCTGAATATTTCCGTCCGGATTGCCGAAATATATGGAAAATCAACAAAGGAATGTATATACTTTTATATATTAACCCCATTTCCTGATGTGCAGTAAAATCTTGTGATGACAGTGAGGCAAAGCATGAAAAATATTTTCGGTAAATGGCCAGTTTTGGCCGTCATCTTCTTTGGTCTTTTTGTCATTTTTGGACCGTATTCCGACAGTAAGGTTTCCACGCGGGACAAAAACATCTACAAGGAGCTTAAAACATTCAACGAAGTTTTAGATATGGTGCAGAAAAACTACGTGGATGACATCGATTCCACCGTTCTCATCCAAGGCGCGATCAACGGCATGATTAAGTCTCTTGATCCGCACAGCGCGTTTATGACGCCTGAAATTTATAAGGAACTGGAAGTGGAAACCCAGGGACATTTTGGCGGAATCGGTATTGAAATTACAATCTTAAAGGATGTGCTGACCGTCGTATCGCCGATTGAGGACACCCCGGCCTTTAAGGCGGGCGTGAAATCAGGCGATCAGATTATCAAAATCGACGGTAAGTCCACCAAAGATATTACCATCATGGAAGCCGTGAAAAAATTGCGCGGCCCGAAGGACACGAAAGTGACCATCACGGTTCTGCGNNTGCGCAAAGCGCTGGCTGACGTTACCCTGAAGACAAAACCCATGAAAGGACTGGTGCTGGATTTAAGGAATGATCCGGGCGGACTTCTGACCCAGGCCATTGAGGTGTCCGACCTGTTTCTGAAGTCGGGCGTTATTGTGTCCACCCGCGGCCGGACGAAAAAGATGGAAACCAAAACAACGGCGCGGGACAACGGCGACAAGGAAGTCAGCGTTCCCATGGTCGTCCTCGTGAATGAAGGCACGGCCAGCGCGGCGGAGATTGTGGCCGGCGCGCTGCAGGATAACGGCCGGGCGCTGATTGTGGGGACGCAAACTTTCGGCAAGGCGTCCGTGCAGACCGTGATTCCCCTGGAAGACGGCTCCGCGCTCAAGTTGACGACAGCCCGGTATTATACGCCCAACGGCAGGTCCATTCAGGCCGAGGGCATTAAACCGGATATTATCGTCAAATTGGTGAAGCCGTCTGAAGATCCGGAAAATCCTCTGGAGGAAAGACTTCGGGAAAAGGATCTCAAGGGACACATTAAACCCGCCAGGGAAGACGGAACGCAGCTGGACGAAAATAAAACCGAAAGCCTCAAGGATACGGCTGATCTGGCCGGAGACAATCAGTTGAAGGCGGCCGTGGATATTTTGAAAAGCTGGCATATCATGAAAAAGAATGGGGTTCACTGATGCCTTTTTCACGGGAGAGTGATCATTGCCGGCCATGAAAAAGAAAAAAAAGAAAAATATATTAACGGCCGTTCTGG
>DNYQ01000220.1 GCA_003506745.1 Syntrophaceae bacterium | reverse complement strand
AACCCGCAGGGTGGTCGCGTCCGTTCCCTACGCCTTCAGTCTTCAGCCTTTACTCCTGCTTTCCAGTGCTTCAATAAATGCCCCGATCTGCGCCTTCCACTGGGCCTCCGAGTAATCCCGTAAATCCACCATGTCGGAGACGAGCTGCATCATGGGAAGATTCGAGTATTTACCCAGCTCGCTTTTGATATGAACCTGGCCGATCGTTGTGGCCCGGCACGACCGGCAGGCGTGAAAGACCACGCCGTCGATTTTGTAATCCGCAATCATGTCCAGCAGTTTTTCAACCGTGGGATTGCCGCTGCGGGCGCGGGCTTTTTCGTGGTAGCGCGTGAAGCGCAAAAACGCCCGCCAGGCCAGATAATCGACCGGGTCCTTCACGTGCGACGGAACTTCGACCGGATCAAACCCGCGATACACGTTTTCAATGACAAAAACCGCGCCGAAGCTTTCAAAGTAGTTGAAGATCCAGAGCGTGTGCCAGGGCGGCAGGCCGCCGCCGTAAAGAATGCGGTATTTTTCATCGGCGATGACGCCGATTTTATTTTCGACTTTATATTTCACTTCATCATAAAGTTTCTGGTAAAAATCGACGGCGACTTGCGTGCCGGTATAGTAATGGCCGGCGACCATGATGCTGAAGTGATCCTGAGACGGCATGGGGCAGGGAACGGCGACACGCAACCGGTCGATATCGTACCAGAGCTGCCAGGCCCTGTCCCCCAGGCGGATCGCTTCCCAGAGGCGCTCCGGATCCATTTTCCGGCCGGTTTGCTTTTCCAGAAATTCAATCAGCGCCTGTAATTGATCTCGCTGGTATTTTATGTAGTAGTCGCGAACTTCATTTAAATCATCCTGCGGAGGCGGAGCCACCACGTCGATGCCAAAGGTGGGCGCTTCCAGATAGCGGCTGGTGGCCTGATACCACTTGAAACGGGGGTCGCAAACCGCGGAGCTTCCCAGCATCATGTCCGGAAGCGGCATGCCGCCGTCGGGGCTTCCATCGGGAATGCGACCCAGTTCCTTGCGCAGCGCGTCGAAACCCAGACCGATGCGCGCGTAACTGCAAAGCACCTGAGAATACCCGTCCGCTTCGGCTTTCAAAAGAAAGCGGTCCATGTCGCGCTTGGCGGCGCAAAGCCCCGCATAGTTTTCCGTAGGCAGCGGCACAATATCCATCGCGCGCAGGATTTCGTCATACTGCGACGCGACCATCATGTAGGCCACTTTCTGCCCTTTGGCCTTGGCCTCGTGCGCGCTCGCATAAATGTTTTTAACCATTCCCCGCACCAGGCGGGCTGTGTCCGTCCCTTTTACGGCGGTGGTTTTGACTTGCTGGTTTGCTTCCATCATCATCTCCTATCCGATCATCTCTAAGAAAGCCTGTATCCGTGTTCGCAGCTGTCCGATCGTTGATGTTGAATAATCATCCTCGATCATCAGCACCGGCAGCTTCAGGTTATTCAGGTATTCGCGCAGGTCCGGGCCTTCGAGTTCGCACGTGTCACAGTAGCGGACGATGTAAAAGATCACGCCGTCGGCCCGCCACCGGCTGACAAATTTTCTCATATAGCCGAAGCGGTTTTCCAGATCTTCTTCGCGAAGGCCGGTCTGCGGCTTGAGGCTTCTGGGACAATGCGTGCCGATGTAACGCGAGGTGATGCCGTCCAGCGGATCGGGGGTTTCAGGCACATCATCCCAGAAAAATCGCGTGCCCGTGCACAGATCGTCCATGACGACGTGCGCGCCGCACTCCTCNNGCTGGAATGCCCATGCCCGCCACCAGCACTTGAGTGGTTTCCGTGCCGGAAATGGCAGGCGGATCGGCCTTTCGAAAGTCATAGAGTTCCCGAAGCAGGGCGCGGCGGCGGTTGTAAAGCCGGACGGCATCCCGCAGTTTGTTTTGATCCAGTTTTGCGCCGGCAAATTCCTCCAGGCGCAAGATAAAATAATCCAGTTCCTTCCGGTAGAATACGTCGGATGATGGTCCCATCATATGCGGCACATTGATCATGTGATTAAAAGGAGAGGGCTTATTGCTGCGCCAGATATGATACATCCGCTCGATGGTGTCGCAACTGTGCGGGGCGACGAAGCCGTCGAGAAAATCATACTGGTCCTTGAGCGCCATGTTGAAGCAACTGCGGGCAAACGGGCAGGCCATCGGCTCGAGCAGCGCGTCCGCTTCGTCGATGGGATCATTCTGGCTCCCCTGAATCCGGTAGGGAACCATATCCAGCGCCGTGATGATCTCGTCAGGCACAAAACAGCAAAAGCAGCCGATGACTTTCCTTCCCGCTTGGTGCAGTTCACGTGCGCGCTTTCCTCTTTTGTTATAAAGCTCCTCAATCTGTTTCATAACGGTCATGAGCGTCACTTCCCCCCTGTTTTTTGATCTGATGCAAATGATTATTAAGTTTATTGAGGATAAAAGCAAGTTGCTTTTTTAAAGGATAATGGAACGGAGCCCGGCAGCCGGCAATGTCTTGATCGGATCGGGGGGAGATGATATGTCTTTCCCATGCGAAAGACCATCATACAGATTTATGAAGTCCAAAAACCGAAGGAAGCCGAAGCCTTGGTTGCTTTAGGGGTGGATCACATCGGAAGCGTGATTGCCGATGGGTTGAAATGGAAGAACGCGGCCGTTCGCAAGACGGTTCAGGTGATCCGTCAGGCCGGGGCCAAGAGCGGCCTCATTTTGCTGTTTAAAGAGCCGGTCAAAATTTTTTCAGCGCTGGAATATTATGAGCCGGATTTTATTCACCTGTGCGACCTGCTCTCGCCGTATCCCAAAGAGCAGCAAACGCAGGTTAGCGAATTTGACGCGCTTTTGTCGCTGCAAATCGACATCAAAGACAGGTTTCCGCAGGTTGACATTATGCGGTCGCTTTCCGTGCCGCGTCGCGGCCCGGCGGATGTTGCCGAAATTGAAAAAAATATTCTGGGCTTTGTCGATCGTTTTTCGCCGCTTTCCGACTATTTATTGATCGACACGCTGCTGGATGGCGAAAATCAGCCGGTGAAAGGTTTTGTCGGGATTACGGGCGAAACCTGTGATTGGAATATTGCTGAAAAGATCATCGCTGCCAGTTCCATTCCTGTTATTCTGGCCGGCGGTCTTTCCGGGGAAAATGTCTTCGAAGCCGTGACGGCCTTAAAACCCGCGGGGGTGGACAGTTGCACCCGGACCAACGCCCTGGATGCCGACGGCCGCCCTGTCCGCTTTAAAAAAGATATGAAAAAAGTCCAGAAGCTGGTGGAAGAAGTCCGTCGTGCGGATGCGTTTTTGCTGGAAAAATACGCAATGGAATCATAGGGATGCAAAAAAANNCCGGGCGACGGGTTGCTGCATCCTGTCGATGAGCTTGTATTAAAAGGTCACAGGGAATATGCTTTCCCCTTGAGCCGGCACCGGAAATTGTGGATGCTTGACCGCCAAACCTGGCAGCGGGATCTGGCCCGCCGGGCGAAAAACCTTGGCGTCCGCATCCATGAAAACATCAGGATCACGCGGGCGCAACTCGAACGAATGCAAAAGGAGTATGACTGGATTCTGGATGCCAGCGGCGCGCCGTCGGTGACCTCCCGGCTCTATTCGTTTACAGGCCATTATTTTCAGGAGTATCTTCTGGCGCACCAGCTCGTGCTCGCCTCCGACTTCCGCGCGCTTTGGCCGCGCATCAAGATCGTCTTTTTCCCCAACCTTCCCGCAAAGTATCAACCCGCCTATTATTGGGTTTTTCCCAAGAATGCCGGGCGGGCCAACGTCGGCGTGGTCTGCACGGTGCGCGGCATCCTGAACCGGGACAGGCCGGATATAAAAAAACTGCTGGCCGATGCTCTCAGCGCCGAGGGGCTGACGGATGCAGTCGTGCTGGAAAGAGGCGGCGGCATTGCCGCAAGCCGGATGCTGACAAACCTTGTTTACGGCAACCTGATTTTAGTAGGCGATGCCGCCGGTCTCACATCCGCCCTGCACGGCGGCGGCATTGATCTGGCCTGTTTGAGCGGCACGCTGGCGGTTGACGCCGTTACGGGAGGCCATGAAGGCGTAGCCGCCTATCAGGAAAAGCTCACGCGCTATATGCAGGATAAACTTGCGCTGGAGAGGATCACGATTCAAAAAATGCGCGCGCTGAATTTTGATCAGTTCGATGATCTGCTTTGCGGCGTAACCTCTCAGAGCCGATTCACCCGTTTCAAAACCGCTCTGTGCCATCCGGATATGTTTTACACCACCCTGAAGTGGTTCGGGACGAAAAAAGAAATACCCGACTGGCCGGTTTAAAAATTGGGTTCATCCGCGTGCGGGTCTCCGGAACAGATCGCTTGCTTGTTCAGCGCGGTTTATGTTATGAGGCAAATCGTTCCAACACGGATTCAAATAAACTATCAGGGGGTGCTCCAATGATCACGGTGATTGCCAAACTGCCGGTGAAAGAGGGAAAGATGGATGAAGCGATGGCCGCTTTCAAAGTTTTAATGTCCAAAGTGGCGTCGGAGGAGGGCACGGTTCTTTATTCCCTCAATCAGGAAAAAGCCAATCCCAATACGCTGGTGGTGGTTGAGCAATACCAGGATAAAGCCGCCCTGGAATTCCATTCCTCCACACCGCACTTCAAGGAATTTTTTACGGCCAGCGTCGCCTTCATCAGCGGAAAACCGGAAATGATGGTGATGAAGGAAATCCAGAGAGTTTAGTCAAGAACCGGCATCTTCACGGCGCCGATCTTCTGCGATTTTCCGTTCAAAGATCAGTTTTGCCTGATCGGCGACCGTGCTGATTGAAAATTGATCCGCCGAATAATCCGGCGTAAGCGATGCGATCAATTCCAGAGCAATGGTATTCTTTTCGCACGTCTGAAACGAAAAAGTGCCGGGACGAAACAGTTTGTTGGTATGGCGTATAAAAACCAGCTTTAATCCCGTGTTGCAGTATCTGGCGATACTGAAGACGCCTTTATTGAAGGGCGCAAGTTTGCCGCTGTGGCTGCGGGTGCCCTCAGGGAAAACAAACAAATTGCCGCCTGCCGCCAGATGACGTTTGATGCCTTCCAGGTGGTTGATCATCGCCGGCCCGTACATTTCGGAAGGCGCTGAAGGCACGTAGCCTGCCTTTCTTAAAAACCAGCTGAAAATAGGCACGCTGAAAAATGTATTTTTAACAATGGTTGTCTGCCGCGGAAAAAGGGAGACCAGCAGGATGGGGTCCAGATACGAAATATGATTGCAGACGATGATGGAGGAGCGAAGCCGGCGCACGTCCTCCGGGATCATGAATTTTATGCCCGGCGCTAAAAATTCCACCAGACTGAAAAAACATTTCAAATGAATGTGAAACAATTTCTGCAAAACGGCGTCGCTGCTTTTTAGCCGGACATAACAAGGAATAAACAGGAAAAACAGAATAAAAAGATAGCCGAAAAGAAAATACCCCCACAACAATATCGTGATACCCATATTGATGGCGCGCCTGCAAAATTGGATAAAAGACATCTTTTTCAGGTCAACTTTCGAATCAGCAGACTGGTGTTGACGCCGCCGAATGCAAAATTCTGGATGGCGGCGGTTTTGACCGGATATTCGGTGAGTTTCCGGACGTGCGTAATCATCGCGCAGCGATCGTCAATGTCTTCAAGATTAAGCGTCGGCGCGATAAATCCGTCCTGCATCATGTACAGCGTCATGACCGTCTCGACGGCGCCGCAGGCCGCCATGGTATGCCCCATATAACTCTTGAGGGCCACCACGCGGGGTTGGAAGCCGAAGACGGCGCCGGTGGCCTGCGCCTCGATGATGTCGCCCATTTTGGTGGCTGTGGCGTGAGCGCTGACCAGATCAACATCGGAGGCGTTGATCTGCGCGTTTTCCAGGCCCAGCCGCAGCGTTTTGGTAATGCCGTCGAGATTGGGCAGGATCAAATCGCCGCCGTTGGAGTTGCAGGCAAAACCGATGACCTCCGCCAGAATCGTCGCGCCGCGTTTCCTGGCGAACTCATATTCCTCCAGCATCACGGCGCCCGCCCCCTCGGCGACCACCAGGCCGTCGCGCGCCCGGTCAAAGGGACGGGGTGTCTGCCCGGGATGGTCGTTGAAAGCGGTGGAACAGGCAAGCAGATTGTCGAAAACCGCCACCGTGATCGTGTCGTATTCATCCGCGCCGCCGCAGAGCATGGCGTCCTGCAGGCCGTACTTGACAGCCTCATAGCCGTAGCCGATGGATTGGCTTGACGTGGTGCAGGCCGTTCCGGAAGAAATAATGCGGCCGGTGATGCCGAACATCTTGGAAATGTTTACGGCGGTGGTGTGCACCATGGATTTCAGGTAATCGACGGCCCCGATGCCCTGATAGGTCGCCTTGTCCTTCGCCTCAAAGAAAATTTTGTAAATGTTCCTTTGCACAGTGGGCGACCCATGAATCGAACCAAAGGCAATGCCAAGCCTGCCGCCCGTAACAAAGTCTCCGGGAAGCCCCGCCTGTCCCAGCACGTCTTTGGCGACCTGGCAGGCGTAATAGGACACCGGCCCCATCGTTTTGCGGTGTTGGCGGGCAAAATCATACGCGATCGGGTAGCTCACCGTTCCGTAAACGCGGGAATGAATGAAACGGCTGATCAATTCGTCTTCACGCAGCGTCGTAACGCCGGATTTCCCCTTTAAAAGGCTTTCGACGATTTGTTCCCGGCCGTGTCCGATGGGGGATATGGCCGATGCAGCCGTAATAACCACTCTGCGTTGTGTCATTTATTTTGTCTCCGCTGTGGCCTGCCGTTTTTCGGCCAGCCTTTCAATATAGTCGATGATCTGATTCAAAGTCCGGATATCCATGGCCTTCTTTTTTTCCGCCTGCGTCAACTCAGAACCCAAAAATTTTTCAATTTCCAGGAGCAGTTCAATGGCGTCAATGCTGTCAAAACCATACGCCTCCCGCAGGTTGACGTCCGGTTCGGGATTTTCCACCTCGAACTCCCTCAGAAATATAGCGCGAACTTCTTTTTCAATATCCTGACGTGTCATTAAATTTAGACCACTCCTTTATAACCATTAATTTTTTGCGATGTATGGTGTGGCTCCGGAATTTCCGTCATTTCCGGCCGAAGGTGCCGCGAAAATTAGCATAAATCAGGGTTGCCGTCCAGTATTAGAGTAACGACCGGAATTCCCTTGCAAAACGGTCATTGCCGACCATTTGTCTGGCTGCGTTGAATGATCCCAGAACACCGCCCAGCACGCCCGGCGCCAGAGCGTTTTGTCCGGCCGGATAAAGCCCGCCTACGGGCAGGTTGTTTAACGACGCAATTTTCAGCAGTTGCCGGGAAGACCGCAAAACCCCATAGCAGGAACCTTCCGGGCAATTCACGTAGTCGCGCAGCGTCAGTGGCGTAAACACATCCAGGATCCGGAGATTTTTCAGGGGCCCGAAAATTTCCGCAGCTTTCTTAAGCAGCGCGACGGCCAGGGCCTGTTTTTTTTGCTCATAGGCCGCTCCGCGCTTCCCTGTGGATGTGTTTTCCCATGGGCTCCAATCGCGATAAAGCGAGCGGGTAATGATGGAAAGCAGATTCGTTTGCTGATCGTTGCCGCGGCGAATCTGATAGAACACGCCGTCTTGGATCAATCCGCGTTCGTCGTGATGCAGACGATAAATATTATAATCGATTTCAGCGTGCGCTTCCGCATCGACGCTGGCCTGAACGGCAAGGACGCCATCCGTTTCCTCAAGCCCTGAAATCCTCTCCCGCAAATTTGCCCGGAGAGTAGTCTTGTCCAATAAGCCAAGCAGCGTTTTCGGATGGATGGCCGCCACCACGGCGTCCGCAGGCAGATGATCACCCGCCGCCAGGTCGATCCCGGTCACCTTGCCGTCCGTGACATGGATTTGCCGCACCGCTGCATTCAAAAGCAACCGTCCGCCCAAGTCCGCAAAACGGTCGGCAAACACATCCGCCATCCGGCTGCCGCCGTCCTTTAACCGCCATGATGAAAATAAATATCCGGCCACCACCATGTGATGAAAAATCACCGGACAATCGTCAAGNNCATCCAGCGCGGCGCTGTCGGCCGGACAGGCCTGCCGGAGATTTTTTTCGTACGCGTCCAGGCCCACGGGCAGATCGAAAACAAAATCATCGAAAATGTAGCGGTCAATGACGCCTTCATTTCTCATCCGGTAAAACAGATCCGTAACGTTAATGCCCAGAATGCGAAACATTTTTCCCAGCGGTTCGGAATCTCCCAGCGCGCCCACGTAATGCACGCCAACGGGACAATTGATTCCCCCGCGCGAATAGGATCGCATCAGGCCGCCCGGTTCCCGGTTTTTTTCCACGAGGGTGACGCGAAAGCCCAGGCGCGCAAGCAGGATGCCCGCCGAAAGACCGCCGACGCCCGCGCCGATGACCACAATATTTTTTCCTTCAATCGGTTTTCTCATGGAGGGTATCCTGTGCCTTATTCCTTCATCTGTGTTTCATTCTGAACCGTCTCCGATTCAATCAGCGTCATCGAGAGCGAGTAGCCGATCCATTCCGACGCCTGAAGATCAATGGCGGCGTAGGCATTGGCCGGTCCTCCCGTCAGGGTCACACTGCGCTGCAGACGGCCGCCTTCCGAATAGCGGCGGATATGAACGCGACCGTCATGGTCTTCCCAGACATCAATCCAGCCGCCCGGATCTTCGTGCCTGCGGCAGACCGCTTCGCCTTTGGCCAAAACGCCCTTCCGGGCGAGCGCGCCGCGGGGCTCGAAAAATATCAATTCGATGTCGTCCATCATGTTGCGGGCAAAATCCGCCGCATCAAAAGGCGGCAGCGCCCGGTTGACGCTCAGGCCGGAGGGTCCCCGGAGAGCGTCAAAAAGAACCATGCCTTCCGGACTCATGACGGCGCAGGAAATCGTCCGTGAAACCGGGTCCGCCAGGGTCACGCCGATCATGGAGGCTTTGGTCTTGCCTGCCATGACCGCTTCAATCGTGTGGATGAAGCGGATTTTTTGGGCCGGGAACGGAGACGGGCATGTCGTCTTTTCATCCGCGACCGGCCGGATATCCGGCAGCGATGCGCAGGACGCAAGCAGCAAAGCGCCGATCAGCAAAAGGGCCCTCTTTTTCATGGAACATCCTGAAAGACGGAAGGAGGAATGTGCTGATTGATGGCAACATGCAGAAAGTCAATCCGGGTCTCGGCTGTGGCGCTTTCCACAATCCGCACGGACTTGACAGATGCATCTTTTCGCGAAACCGTAATTTCAATTTTTTCGATCATGCCGGCCATGTTTTTACCCACCGGCGTCAGAATGATTTGTGTGTTTGCGCCCTCCCGAAGAACGGCGGTAAAGGAGGGATTGCCCGTAAATTTGCCCTTCATCCAGCCCGCCACTTCGTCCAGCACAATTTTCATCGCCTGGGCGCCGCCGGTTTTGTCTTCGATCATTTTCCCGCCGGAGGCGATATAGCGCTTTGTCTTTCCCTTGTCCGAAAGCACCACGCTCCTGAGGGGTTTTTGATATTCCCAGCGGATGGAATCCGGCGCGGCGTAGTAAAATTTCCCTTCCGAAATGAGCGGCTTGGATAGAATCTTCATGATTTTTTTCTGAACAAAATCGGCGGAAATTGTTGAAATACGCGATGATTCCCTGCTGAGCCGGTCGAAGTCGTCCGCGCGGGCGATGGTCGCCGGCACCAGGAGCGTCATCAATAAAAGCAATCCTGTCCTTTTCATGGCGATACCCTTGATGATCATCAGAACATGCCGCCGTTGACGGAGATGACCTGTCCGGTAATATACGAAGCGTCATCGGAACATAGAAAGCGGATGACGCGGGCGACTTCTTCGGGTTTTCCCAACCGCGCCATCGGGATGACGCTTTTGATCGTGTTGGCGTCCATCGGCATACTGCTCAGCATATCTGTATCGATGGGGCCCGGCGCGACCGCATTGACGCGAATGCCGAAGCGGGCGACTTCTTTGGCCAGCGAACTTGTTGCGGCGTTGATCCCGGCTTTGGCCGCGGCGTAGTTGGCCTGGCCGCGATTGGGAACCAGGGAAGAAATGGATGATACGGAGACAATGGCCCCGCGTTTTTTCCGGATCATTTCGCGCAGGACGGGTTTAGTGATATTGTAAAATCCGTTGAGGGTTGTGTTGATGACCGTGTGCCAGTCCTCTTCGCCCATCATCAGAAAAAGGCCGTCGCGGGTGACGCCGGCGTTGTTGACCAGCACGTCAATCCGTTTATGCTCCTCAATAATTCCGGCCAGCGCTTCCTTTACCTGGGCGGCGTTGGCCACGTCGAATTTCCGGATTTCACCCGCCGCGCCCGAGGNNGCATGACACTCCTTTGGCTGGATTTAATCCTCATCATTGTTCAGGCAAATGGCCTGAAGGACGGCTGTCAGCAGAACATCATCACCCGATTTCACGATGCCTTCGATCATCCCGTAACGATCGAAGGCATACAGATTGTTCACAAAAACCGTTATGCGCGTATCAACCGCAATGACAGCCCGTTTAAATTCAGCGGATTTGATGCCGACCAGCCAGCCTTTCGCGCCGCTTTTGCCCTCTTTTTTTCTCTTGTAACCTTCCACCACGGCGGCCGTCTGGGCGATGGCTTCAATTAAAACAAGCGAACGGACCGTCCGTCCGTTGCAGAGGGGCCATCGTTCATTGACCACGGCGGCGGCAATGCCGGAATCATCGTTGAGCTCTACGACCTCTGTGATGATTTTGATCGGTTCACGATGCGGAATCAACGATTCGATATCGATCATCTGCCTTCCCCCCTCTTTGAGATTTAAATTAATGGGAAAATGGCGCAGAAGTCAACAGGAAAACACAAAAAAACGCGCATTGATTTTTCTCCCTGTTTCTTATAGATAATTAAAAAATGCTTCGAGAATTTAAGGCGCTATGACCCTGGAAGAAAAAGACCCCTTTATCGCCGCGTATAAAAAAATACTGTCTCCATCCAAAACCCTTTTCCAGAAAGAGTATACGTATTTAGGGGATACCTATGGTGAAATTTTCGCTCTGGCCGCGGGTTTAAAGAAAATCCTGGCCCGGCGCGGCCCTGAAAAGTCCGTCTGCCTGTGCACGGAAAATAAGGCTGTCGCCGCCGCCTCCATCCTGGCCTCCCTTTCCGGCGCCTGTAGTCTGATTTTGCCCTACGCTTTTTCGACGCACGCCCTGATGGAAATGTATGAAGCGACGGGTTTTGACGCCGCCATTGCCGATCATCCCGAAGAAATGCCGGGAGTGGAAATGATCACGCCAATGGCTGGAAATCCCGCCGATTTGAATCCTGAAAACCTGCGCGACCCCGATCAGCCTTTTTTAAGGCTTTTTACGGGCGGTTCAACCGGCAAACCCCGGGTATGGTCCAAAACTCCGCGCAACCTGCTTTCGGAAGCTTTTTATCTGCGCGATAAATTCGAATTGACCGCTAAAGACCTGTTCATTGCCACCGTTCCGCCTTATCATATTTACGGTCTGTTGTTTTCCATCCTGGCGCCGTTTGTCTCACAAGCCCGCGTATTATCTGAAATTTACACCTTCCCGCAGGAAATCATCTCGACCATCAACCGGCACAGAGCCACCGTACTGGTAAGCGTCCCGATTCACTACCGGTCCTTGAAAGTGGATAACCTGTCCGCGCCGTCGCTGAAAATCGCTTTTTCTTCTTCCGGTCTTTTAAACCGTTCCGATGCGGCCCATTTCCTGAAAAAAACGGGCCTGGGCATTTATGAAATTTATGGGTCCACCGAAACGGGCGGCGTCGCGGCGCGCAGCATCAGTGAAAATACGGAAAGCTGGAAACCGGCCGATGTGGTTTCCTGGCGGATGTCCGGCAAACGTCTGGCGGTGCGTTCCGATTTTGTATCGCGCGAAATGGAAAGAGACGCCGATGGTTTTTGCGTCACCGGCGACGAGGTCCAGCCCGATAAAAACGACCGGTTTATTCTGCTGGGACGCGCCGACGGCATTGTCAAGGTTGCCGGCAAGCGCGTCGATCTATTGGATGTGCAGAGTAAAATCCAGTCGCTTCCGACGGTGCGGGACGCGGTGGTCATTGCGCTTCCCGCCGAAAAAGGCCGCGAAAACGTGATTGCCGCTCTGGTGGCCTGCGACCTGACGGAAAGACAGATCAAAAAGATGATTCTGGAAAAGCTCGAACCTTATGCCATGCCCCATTACATTCAAATTGTCCCGTCCATCAGACGAACCGCCGCCGGTAAAATCGATTTCCGTCGCGTCGAGCAGGTTTTGCTGCAAAAGAAGAACAAAAGTTNNCAGGGTTCAGGCATTCGCAGCGGCGTCACGTCATCATTTGAAACACACGAACAACCTTTTGTTTTTTTCTGATCAGTTGAAAGGGAGAAAAAATGACCCGTTTTAATGAGTATGAAAAATACGATGGTCTGGGGCTGGCCGAACTGGTCAGAAGTAAGGAAGTCACGCCGCTGGAATTGTGCGAAGAAGCGATCCTGCGCATCGAAAAGATCAACCCGAAGCTCAACGCGGTCATTTACCGCATGGATGATGCAGCCTGCGCCGAGGCCAAAGGTCCGATTCCCGAGGGTCCTTTTTCCGGCGTGCCGTTTTTATGCAAGGATCTGGTTTCTTCCATTGCCGGCGTGCCCATGACCAAGGGCAGCAAATCCTGCCGCAACTATATACCGGCGATGGACAGTGAAATGGCCAGGCGCTATAAGGCGGCGGGGCTGATTGTTCTGGGAAAAACCAACACGCCGGAATTCGGCCTGATGGGCGTCACCGAGCCGGAGTTGCACGGCCCGACGCGCAATCCCTGGAATCCGGATCATACGCCCGGCGGTTCCAGCGGCGGCTCGGGAGCATCGGTGGCCGCGGGTTTTGTCCCTCTGGCTTCCGGCGGCGACGGGGGCGGATCCATTCGCATTCCATCGTCTTGCTGCGGACTTTTCGGCCTCAAGGCCACGCGGGGGCGCAATCCGCTGGGACCCGAATCAGGCGAAATCTGGCAGGGCGCGGAAGTGGAAGGCGTGCTGACGCGCTCGGTGCGCGATTCGGCGGCCATCCTCGACTGCACATGCGGCGCGGATCCCGGTGCGCCCTACATTATTCCCAAACCGTCAAGACCCTATCTGGAAGACGCAAAACAGGACCCGTCCCGCCTGAAAATCGGCTTCACCCTTCAATCGCCTTTCAAAGCCAGTGTCGATCCAGAATGTGTTGGGGCGGTGCAAAACGCGGCCAGGCTGCTGGAAAGCCTTGGGCACATTGTCGAAGAAGCTAAACCGGATATCGACGGCGAAGCGGTGGGTAAAAGCTACATCATGATGTATTTTGGAGAAATCGCGGCGGACATTGAAGAGTTGAAAAGCGTTGTCGGAAGGCCGCTCAATCATCATGACACGGAAGAAGCCACCTGGGCTTTAAACCTGCTGGGCAAAACTTTCTCCGCGGGAGACTTCGTTCTGGCCATGCGTCAGTGGAACACCTTTTCGCGCCGGATGGCAAAATTTCATGAAACCTACGATTTGTATCTGACGCCCACGATCGCCTGTCTTCCGCCGCGGATCGGTGAACTAAAGCAGAAACCGGCCGAACAGTTCTTGCTGAAAATCATTAACGGCCTGAACCTGGGAGGATTGCTCAAGGCGACGGGNNTGGCCAACCTCACGGGCCAGCCCGCCATGTCTGTGCCGCTCAACTGGAGCAAAAACGGGCTGCCCTGCGGCGTGCAGTTCATCGGACGATTCGGCGAAGAGTCGCTTCTGTTCCAGCTGGCCGGGCAACTTGAACGGGCACAGCCCTGGTTTAACCGCCGGCCGGTGCTGGGCTGAAAATTAATTGTTATAACGATTTTTATATCTGCTCCTACGAATATGTCATCAATTGTAGCTGTCTTGTATTTTGCTTTTAACAAATCAGGTTCATCCGCATCTTCATTACATCATTCCCGGCGTCGCGTTATCTAAAAATCACAAAAACCGGATCAAGATCAAAAACAAGAAGTTTCTGATGCATGTCAACCCGCTGGCTTTGCGGTTCAAGAATCTGTTCCGACAGGCGCTGGAGAAAAGACATCCGGAACTCTATTTGCAAGTGCCGGAAAATGTCTGGAGCCGGGATGTAAACTGGGTGGTGCATTGCGAAGCGGCGGGTTACGGGCGGGAGGTGATTCAATATCTCGCGCCTTACATCTTCCGCACGGCGATGACGGATCAGCGGAATTTGACGCTCCATGACGATGCAACGGTTTCTTTTCGATATAAGGATAATGAAACGAAACAAAAGAAAACTTGCCGTCTTGAGGTTCCGGCGCTATTTGCAGCATGTG
>DNYQ01000174.1 GCA_003506745.1 Syntrophaceae bacterium | reverse complement strand
GCGGCGCGCAGGTATTGTTCGCATTGCTGCGGCGTACCGAACGTACCCATGACGTAACGGGCGATAATCTGCTGGAAGAGCCAGGATAGGCCCAACCCCAGATTACTACCGCTTCTGACAAAAGCTTCCCCGGCTTTCAAAAGGTCAAGATACTTGCCGCCTGTTCCACCGTGAATCTTCGGAATGCCGATTTTAAAAAGTCCGGCCTCTCCCATTTTCCGCCACAGATCCATGGGAAANNCCTGCTGATATTTTTTATTTGGTTCGTCTGGTTGATGCATATTGCTCCCTTTCACCTACAAGGGTTGATGCGGTTGTTATGCGGGGTTGTCCGTCTTACTTTTCTTGTAGACAAACTCAGGGTCAAGGTCAACACCACAGTCCCATTCAACTGTGTCGAACGTAACCCGAACTCGACGGAACGCTTCATAGTCCTTTATTCGCTGAAATATGCCGAAGTCAAGAATTGGCTTCATGTCGAGATAGCCTTTCTCCCCATTATCGAAGACAACAGAAAGCACATAGTCGTCGCCGGGAATAACTTCTTTCACTGTAGGATACATGGCACTACTCCTTATTGAAGAGGCTTAATTTTAAAGGGTTCTTCGCCATTCGTTACCAGCTTCCAATCTGCCATTAGCTCTTCTTGATGCAACTCTGCCCAAGCCAATACCAGTTTTATCTGCCTTCCAGGGAGGTCGCCAGCAATTACCTCGCACGAGCGAATATCCACGGAGGCCTTGAACTCGTTGTAATATACATGAAAATGCGGAGGCTGGTGTTCGCCAGGCGCAAAATACATTCGAATAATGATCCCGTAAAACATAGAAATTGTTGGCATATTTATCCTTCATCCTTCATTTTTTGTTAATCAGGTTTAATAAAGTTTGCATTGCACGAACGTGCTCTTGCCCCTCTTGGATCATTTTCCAATTTCTCCATCATAGGCTGCGAAAAAGACATCTTCAATTTCGGTCTTATTGTTTGTCATGTTCTCCCTCGCATAACGCGGTGGCGCTGAACGCTAGAGCAGCCCATCGTTAGCCATTTCCTTTGTACTGGGCAGCCAGTTCGAAAAGTCTCATTTGAGCATCATCATGTCCATTTCGAAGAGCAACACCACGAAAAGAATTCTCCTCTACATCTTCATTTCCCCACTGATCCCAGCCATCTCTCTTAAACCGAGCAAAAAGCTCTAAATAGGGGCCAGGAGAGCATCTTTCGACTAAATCATAAATCTCGTCTGGTTTCCTCGAATGCTCGCGCTTGCGTGTTGCCAAAATATTGACTTGAGTTCTCCCTGGTTGCAATGTCCGCATGCTGCCCCGTGTACCAAAAAGAATTAGCTCGGTAACATTCCGAAAATAGAACCCTACTCCTCGTCCATCAGGCCCACCGTCTTTCCTGATTTTGTACCAAACCAGATTGCATTTATAGGTGAACCTCCATGCTTTCATCACATCCAAACCCTCTTGAAGCAATGCATTCGGAACCCAAAGATAGCAGTGGGATTTTGCCGCCGCCAACTTCGACACGGGAAGGTCCATTATCTCTTGGAGATCCATCGTGGGATATCTCAGTAACCGTCGGTGTTCGGGTGCCATCTTCCCCGTTCGATTTTGAAACTGCCATGGCGGATCAGCTAAAATCGTTGTGTAGCGTCCTTTTGCCTTTTCTCTCAAGTCATCAGAAGGGTTCGGTTGAGTAATATTAAGAATTTTGGTCATAAAGAGTCTCCTTAATTCCGAAAACTAGAATAGGACAGCCGCCCCCGCCCCCGCCTTCGATCTTTGGCACCAGTTTACTCATGTGGGTGGTTGATGCCCCGTAACTTTTCCCTCTGCCAAGTTGGTCAAATATAACTTGGAGCGCGTCACAGCGCGTTACAACAATCCCAACTGAAATGACGCGAAGCTCAAAAAGGAGCCTGAAGTTGTTTAAGTCTCTATCAAAAAATGGATCTTTGTTGTTCCATTCAATCTCAAGGGCTACTCGGTTTTTGTAACAGTCAACTGAATGCGTGGGGCTTTCTGTTGTATTTCCATCAACAACAACCGATGTATCAAATTCTTTTTCAACCCAGCCCTTCGCATACAGCTCACTATCTATCCAGCTTGAAACCTGTGACTTCCTTCCCCCGGGGGTCGTTAGATAGGATTTGCATAATCTGAATCAGCTTAACACATCACAGACATCATTCCATTCATCCGAAAAATCGCGCTCGAAGATAGCTGTGGCATGTCGCCATTCGTGAATCTCGAAATTATCCTGAATTGTCTTGGGTAAAGCGTTTATTGGCATTTTTTATCCTCGTAATTTCATTGTATTTGTCAATTATCTTTTACGGCTAACGGAGCGGCGCTGATCGCTAGAGCTGAAACAGTTTTTTGCTTTTCATTTCAGCCGGACAATTAATATACTTACTTGGTCTTTTCCGACTTTCGGGTTGAATATTACTCTTTATTGAAAAGAATGCAAAGAAGAAATTGCTTAAATATCAATCAATATGATCTCATGACACTTGGTATTTTGTGGTAATATGCCGCTTAAGCCAAGTTGGTATATTATGGGCAATTTGTCTGACAGAAAGAAAACGACCCTAATGAATACTGTTAAAAAGGTTGCATTCTGATGAAAATAGCCAAAAGCAAGATTCCAGAAAGCATACTTCAACCAGATTAACCTTTATTTCCCCGTCGCATTTACGTGTGATCTTCAGGTTACGTGTGGCGACGCGCCGCCTTTTTTAGCCGAAAAGACGGCGCAGCCCCATGGATTGACTGAATCATTCATCCTTGATTTTGGCCAGTGTCTTCGCCCACTTGATCTTCTGCGGCAAATTTCCCAGGCGCTGGTACATGACCCGCTGGCTTTGGGGAGGGCCGGCGCCGTGCATACTTTCAACCATGCAGGTGCCGCCCGTCATATTTTCGATGAGTCGCAGAATTTTCATTCTGGTTTCCGTTGGAATGCCCTCCACACCCACCAGGAATTTTTTCACATACTTGCCGACCTCGGAACTTCTCAGATCCTGATCGAAGGGAAGGGTTGCCATGATCCCGCCGGCGATGTCCTGGGCCAGACGCGAGATTTCATAGATGTTGCGGGTAATGTAGTGTTTGGTGCAATTGGCCAGGAGGGGATCAGGGTAGAAGGCGCCGCTTTGTGTTTGGTATCCCATGGCGGAGCAGGCCACTGAGCAGGCATAGACGGTTTCAGCCAAATGGATCATTTCGATAAGCTTATCTTTGATGTGAGAGGCATTGGCGGTTCCCTGATACTGGGCGGCCAGAGCCGTGGCCCCGATGATGATATCGGAAACACCGCCTTTACAGCCTCCATAATTCTGCCGGTGCAGGGTGGCGAAACGCTCAACGAGCATGCCGCTGAAATCAATTTCGCCGCACATGAAGACCCTTTCCCAGGGGACGAAAACATCTTCAAAGACAATGAGGGCTTCACCGCCAACAACCCCGAATTCCTTGTTTCCGGCGTCAATCCCTTCTTCGAGCTTCCGCTCCTCGTTGGACTGGCGCCCAAAAATAAGAGTGATCCCTTTTGCCGTAAGGGGTATCGCCGCCGAGACCGCATAGGCCTCGTCGCCTTTGGACATGTTCTGGGTGGGCATGATGAGAATTTCATGACTGTTGACGGAGCCGGTCATGTGTGACTTGGCCCCGCGAATGACGATACCGTCTTCCCTCTTTTCGACGACGTGCGTAAAGACATCGGGATCGGATTGTTCACTGGGGCGCTTCGACCGATCTCCCTTGGGGTCCGTCATACCGCCGACCACCATAAGATTTTCCGATTGGATCATTTTGAGAAAATCCACAAAACGTTTGAAATATGGGGTTCCGTGGGCTTTATCGATTTCATGGGTGGTCATGTACAGGGAATTCATGGCGTCGAATCCGACGCAACGCTGATAGCAACTGCCGGTTTCATGCGAGATGAGGCGAAGCATCTTGACCTTTTTAATCAGGTCATCGATGGATGTGAGTGAACCGGTTTATTTTTTCCCCTGTCAGATGGCTGGTGGCCGTCATCAAGTCTTCATGTTCGGGCATGAGGGCGAGCTCATAGGTCTTTGCCGCCGCGTTAATATGGGGGATTAAAGCCGGATGGGTCGTAACGTCCTCCACATGCTTCCCTTTATAATAAACATTCAATTTCTGTTTTTTTTCAAACTTGGGATGTAATCCTCTTTTGTCTTAATCATCTTTCCCCCTATGTTATGATTTTCACAAGACATTGTTAATTTAAAAACAGACTACTAATATTTCGGTTTGTATGTCAATTAAATATTGATCACAAAACATGAAGCGCCGGGTTGATGTGAATGGTGTAGCGGGAAGGAGGCGATGAGCAAAGCGCTTAAAACAGATACTCCAGGCTCATCATCATGCTGAATTGATCCGACCATACCTTGACCCCATGATCAAAACTGAAATCTATGCCAAATAAATCATTCACTAATTGATGGGAACCTTCGGATCGGATCCGGAGGTATTCCAATTCCGCGCCCGCATTGATATTTTCAGTCAGGCCGACTTTAAGGCCAAGGGAAGCATGCCAGGCGTCACCCCTCGTCTTTTCGTAAGTCATGCGATTCCCCATCCGGAGCAAGTGATGATCACTGTTATCCCCATCGACATAGGCCCAGTCCAACTGGCCATGCAGTTTCAGCCGTGGCGCCTTGAGATGTCTTTCCAGGTCGTAGGCTGCCCGAATTCCCAGAAAATACTGCCAGTAGGTCTGCTGGAAACGAATGGAATCGCCCGGGAGAGCCAACGAAGGCATGCCCAGCTCGGTTTGTGCGCCGTCATGTGCCACAAGCGTCAACCGCTGCCAGCGCACACCGGCCACAGGCCGCAGATCAAACCAGACCGGCATTCCCAGCCAGTCACCCACCTTCATGTCCACATCGCCCCGGACCCTATAGCTTGGCTCCATACGGCATTGCGATTCCGAATAGATGGTTCTTTGTCCCGGGGCCGAGTCGTCATCCCAGTCGGAGTCCTTCATCAAACCGTCCGATTCCATAGGGATGGCGGTCAGCACTTCCACGCCTGCGGAGAAACGTGAAAAGCTGCGCCGGACTTCACCTCCTGCCCACCAGGTGTTCATGGGAAATTCCAGGCGGCTCAGGGGAGCCTGATAAGGAGGAAAAGGGTTGCCAAATTCATAGGAGGTATGGCTTCCGAAATAGCGTTTGACTCGCAGTTCGGCCGACCATTTCTTTTCCGGAATCAATGATTTTTCATTGTTTGCCGCCGCCATTGCCGGTGCTGTACCCAACACCAGCAGCAGGCCCAGCAGCCAAATCAGGCGGCGTNNGTGGATTTCGAGAAAATCGATAAGCACCGCCCGTAACTATTTTAAGAGTCGATTTTGCTGTATGGAATGTTGTCTTATTCTTGATAAGCATAAAAAAGGCACTTGCTGCAAAACAGATGGCCATAAGCATCAATAGACAACCGGCAATAACACGAGGTATCGGTGAAAGACTAATGATGTCAGTGGGGGAAAAGAGTTCCAGTAAAAGACCACATCCAAAACACACAAAGAAAAACACGGGAGGTGGTATGCGTATGTCAGCGGAATCATGAATAATATTATGCACTTATTTTTCTCAATAGCCATGCCATGTTCTCGCCTAAAATTTTCATGGTGTTCAGGCCTTCTTCATCATTTTTTACGTCTTTTTCTTCCACTCCCAGCCCCAGATTCCAATAGACCGAACCCGGTACAATAAGCTGGTTGATAAAATAGAGCTTGTTAATGGCATCAAACGCAGCGGTTGCTCCGGCTCTGCGTACCGCGACGACAGCCGCACCGACCTTTCGTTTCAACATATATCCGTTGGCAATAGAGACCATACCGGCTCGATCGATCAGCGCTTTGACCTCCGAGGTGACGTTTGCAAAGTATGTGGGTGAACCGATAATGATGCCATCCGCCTCAACCATCTTGGTCATAATCACATTCAGGATGTCATTGTCNNAGTTCCGCCAAAACCGTATCAATGAGCATTGCGGTGTTACCTTTTTTTCGCGGACTTCCATTGATTGCAATGACTTTCACGTTTGTCCCTCCTTTACATGGGAACTATCATCAGGTTACAAAACCAACTCCTCAATGAAAGTGACCAGCTGGTTGACATTCCGGCAGGGGCGGATTTCATGGCAGTGGTGCGTATAGGTCTTGATTTCGCTGTCGCCCGTGCCCCAAAGATTTTCCGGTTCGGGATTGAGCCAGATCACCCGGCGGCAGCGATCCCGCATGGCGCCCAGAATCGCGTCCTCCGGATTCATATAATTGGACCGTCCGTCGCCGACAATAATGAGCGTGGTCTTCTTCGTCAAAAGCTCCATGTAATCTTTTTTAAAATTCCTCAGGGTTTCGCCGTAATCCGTCGGCGCATCATAGTGCACGTCCGCTTCTTCCATGACAATGCGGATGGCTTCGGAGATGTCGTGCTCTTCAAAGATGGGAGTGACGTTCGTCAACTGGTCAATAAAAACAAAACTGTTGACCTTGTCGAAGCAGTCCTGAAGAGAATAAAGGAGGTTGAGCATGAAGCGGGCCGCCGCCCAGACGGAGCCGGAGACGTCGCAAAGCGTGACAATCCGGCTTTTGCGCATCGTCTTCCGGCGATATTTGATGTCCAGGGGAACGCCGTCGTATTTGGCCGATGCCCGGAGCGTTTTTTTGACGTCCAGATTTCCCCGGTCCCGCACCGCAAAACGGCGGCTGACGATGTTCTTCAATTTGCGCACCAGCTTATCGATGGCTTCGCGCATTTCTTCCACTTCCTCGCGGGTGAAGGACGAAAACGCTTTTTCTCCCAGATCTTTGACGCGCTGTTCGTACGTTTTGACTTTTTTTGTGCCGGCGTCGCCCGGCCGCGGTTCATACATCAGGATGGAGCGCGCGGCATCCACGCGATCGTCGAAATGAGCGGCCAGATCGCGACGGGCCTTTGATTCCATTTTTAAATCATTATTTTCCAGGAGCGCGGCGGCGGCGGTTGCCGCGGCGTTGATCTGCAGCAGAACATTGAAACGGCTGGCCAGCGGCCCGAGATTAAACCTGGCCGGCGACGTTGAATCATCCGTTTCCTCATGAATCCGGCGCATTTCCGCAAGCAGGGACAGGGGGTTGCCGGCTAGAAAGTCCACTACGGCGTCGTAAACGGGATTGTCGTGAGGTTTTTCCCGAAGCAGATCTGTCGCCTTCCGGATTTGATCGGCCTGGGCGGCCGCCTGGAGCATGTCGTCGGCATTCACGCGCATTTCATGAAAAAAGAGATGGTAGAGACGGTCAAAGTGCTGCAGTTCCCTTAAACTCTTGGCAAAATTGGCGCGAAGCAGCGCCCGGAATTGCAGTTCATCAGTCGGGTTGATCAGCTGCAGCTGTTTGAGGCTGTCGAGAACCTCGGATGTGGAAACGCGGAGCCCCGCGGCCCGGCAACAGGAAACGAATTGTCCAATCAACTTGACCATAAATTACCATGACGGTTATCAAACGTTGGATGATGAAGGCTGCTCACGTTTTGGGGATCACCCGGTCAATGTTTTTCCGCACTTTTTCCAGATCCATCTGGTATTTGCAAATGACATTGAGGGTTTCGGAGACAACTTCCGGCGTCAGTTCGGTAATCTGCAACGCTAAAAGGGATTGCGCCCAGTCCAGGGTTTCCGAAATGCTGGGGCTTTTTTTCAAATCCAGCGTGCGGATTTTGCGGATGGAATCCACCAGAACGGCGCACAGTTTTTCCTCGATGTCCGGAATTTTCAGGCGAACGATGGCGATTTCCGTATCGCGCGCCGGGTAATCAATGTAGAGATGAACGCAGCGGCGTTTGAGGGCGTCGCTCATATCGCGATAGTTGTTGGATGTGAGCAGGACAAAAGGAATCCGGACGGCCTTGCGCGTTCCCAGCTCGGGGATGGAAACCTGAAAATCGGAAAGCAGCTCCAGAAGGAAAGCCTCGAATTCCGGATCGGACTTGTCCACTTCGTCCAGGAGCAACACAACCGGTTTGGCCGAACTGATGGCTTGGAGAAGCGGTCGGGGCTGGATGAAACGGTCGGAGAAAAAAGCGTCTTCCTGCGCGGCGATTTGATCCACCGCTTCGGTCAGTGTCGCCGTGGCGCCGATAATGTCGTTAATCCTATCCTTGACCATTTGGGTGTAGAGCAGTTGTTTGGCGTATTCCCATTCATAGAGGGCTTTGGCCTCGTCCAGGCCTTCGTAGCACTGAAGGCGGATCAACTCGCGATCCAGGCTGCGGGCGACCGCCTTGGCCAGTTCCGTTTTGCCGACGCCCGCCGGTCCTTCAATTAAAACGGGTTTCTGCGTTGCCTGGGCCAGAAAAACAACCGTGGCTATTTCGCGCGACGGGATATAATCCGCCTGTTTGAGCCTTTCTTGTGTATCTTCGACGCTTTTGTATGACATGAAATTACCCGAACCTTTCTTGAAAGATTCATATCTTAATCACAGGGTGCGGTCAAGCCTAGCGAAAAAATCATGGTGTATATATGCTATACACTTTGATGGTTTAGGGAGGAAGCGGAGGTAAAAAAATGTTATTTGTAATTTTAAGTATTTAGAATATTTATATAATAAATGAAGACCAATAAAAAAAGAAATTGACATTGTGAGAAATTATATGTAGGAGGCAAGCGGTATTATGGCGGCGTATTGTATATGTTGTATACAATATTGAATATCCCTGACGAGGGAATAGGTACAAGGACGTTTTTCATTACCATCGAAGGCATTCATTAAAGCAGGAGGAGGTCGAATATTATTATGGTTGATATGGGATTAGCTGTGAAGATCGCCGGAGGCGGATTCGGCGTGGTCTTCTTTCTCTTAACGATTCTTTGGTTTACCATATGGTTGACCAAGGTCGTCGCGGAAAAGATAACAAAAATTATTAACAAGTAGGATAAATGGCTTCACTAACCTAACGATTATTTAATGGAGGACTCGACGTGTTCGGCCTTTTAGAAAGTGGTTTTCAGTTTTTTACTTGGGGCAACGCCCTGATGCTAATTATCGGTGCCGTTCTGATTTATCTTGCGATTGGCAAGAAGATGGAACCTCTTCTTTTGCTTCCCATTGGCTTCGCTATCATGCTCGTCAATCTGCCCGTGGGGGGGCTGATGGATTATGAGCATGAAATTAAAGCGAAAAAATCAGGAATCATCAGCCAGATCTCCGTGGAGGAGGGCAATGTTTTTGATAAAGACGCCACTATTGTCCAGGCGGATACCGGGGCTATCGCTTCACCGGTCTTCGGACGGGTCAAAGCAATTAAAGTAAAGAAAGGTCAGCAAGTCGCAGCAGGTGATGTCGTCGCCGTCATTCTCACATCACAACAGACCAACCAGACGGAAATTCCCACAAAACCCATTGGGTTGCTGGCAATCTTTTTTTCCTTCGGCATCATGTGGCAGATTCTTCCGCCCCTCATTTTCCTATGTCTCGGGGCGCTGACGGACTTCGGTCCCATGCTTGCCAATCCGAAAACGCTTCTGCTGGGCGCCGCCGCCCAGTTCGGCGTTTACTTCGCCTTTTTTCTGTCTTTGTTGTTCGGTTTTTCTTTTAACGAGGCGGCGTCCATCGGCATTATCGGAGGCGCTGAGGGGCCGACGACGATTTATGTTACGGCACAGTTGGCGCCTCATATTATCGGCGCGACGGCGGTGGCCTGCTATTCTTACATGGCCCTAGTTCCATTGATTCTGCCCCCCGTTATCAAACTGCTGACGACGAAAAAGGAACGCGGAATTTATATGAAGCCGACGCTCCGGCCAGTGTCGAAACTGGAAAAAATTCTTTTTCCGCTGGTCACCACGGTCATCGTGATTCTCTTTGTTCCCGCGTCCGCTCCGCTGATCGGCTGTTTGATGCTGGGTAATCTTTTCAGGGAAAGCGGCGTAGTGGAACGGCTCAGCAACACGGCGCAGACCGTCTTTATCGATGTGATGACCATCATCCTGACGCTTGCTATCGGCGGGACCATGGTGGCGGAAAACTTCCTTCAGGTCAAAACGCTGCTTATTCTGGTTCTCGGGGTCATTTCATTTGCCAGTGCTGCCGCTGCCGGCGTCATTTTGGCGAAAATTATGAACTTGTTCTTGAAGGAAAAGATCAATCCGATGATCGGAGGGGCGGGTGTATCGGCGGTGCCCATGTCAGCGCGGGTGGTCCAGGTGATGGGGCAACAGGAAAATAAAAAGAACTTTCTGCTGATGCATGCGATGGGGCCTAACGTTGCCGGGGCCATCGGGGCTGCTATCGCCGGCGGCGTGTTCATCGGCATCTTGGGATGACCGGATTAGATTCATACGGATGAAAAAACGTTTTCCGGCGTTGAAAGGTTTTTGACGCATCAATGGTGACACTCCTTTCGCGCATTTCTTGCTGACTTTACCGGATCGGCAGATATTACGTCTTGAAATAAGGCGTAATATCTGTTTTATTTAACCGGTAAAGGCAATGGCTTATGACAACAAAATCAAAACCCGTCGGGCACAGCGATCGATGGGTTTCCTCAGCGCTGAAAGTCAATCTGGAAAGAACGGCGGCGGATGTCGAGATTCCGCCGCAATACGCGCCGTTTCTGCAGATTGTCAGGGGCCACTACGGCCTGCAGAAAAAAACACGAGAGCTTTTGACGGAGCTCAACCATCCTTTTGTCAACTGGGAATACGTTCTTAAAGAACTCAAGTCCATCTCCATCGGTGATTTTCATATTTATAATCATCATCCTGACGGATTGGACGCTTTATTTATCCTGCTGACGATTTATTTTGACGTCCTGAAATCTCCTGCCTCCGACGACGTGAAAGACAGCGCCATTCATTATCTGTTTGACTTCGCCGATGCGGTTATTCTGCAAAGCAATGAATTTCTGGAAAGAAACCTGTCTTTGTTTCCGGGGCTTATTGATTCGTTTATGGATCTTGCCGACGGGAAACCGCTTTTTAAAAAATGCTCTTCCTATTTGAAAAGAATTATCCGGGCGGTTGTGGATAAGCAGGTGGAGATTTCCACACCGGCTTTCGAGACGTTGCTTTATCAGATGTTTCGAACCACCTATGACTTTTGGCTTGATCAACCCGATCCCGCCTTATGGCTCATCGATGAACGCCGGGTCGGGGAGTCCCTTAATGAGACCGCCTATCTGGAAATGATCCAGCCGCTCAGCCATCATCATTTTCGTCAATTGATCCTGGCGCTCGAAGCGCTTCGCCCCTCAGACGGCGGGAAAGATGGAGCGCACATAACGGATTTCCTTGCCCTGCCGGATTATTTCCAGATTCTCGACAACTACCTGCATGTGGCCGCCGCCCTGGAGAAATCCGAAGCCTATGCGGGCCGTCACCTGGTGAAACTGGATTTTCTCTTCGGCGTCATGTCTGCGCCGGGTCTTCGGGACATTCATGCCAGCGCCATGCGGGAAATCAATTATTCGCTGAAACTTGTTTTTCAGGAGGAAAAGAAAGAAAACCTGGACGATTTTGTGCGGAAGATTTTCGGTTTTCTGAAAAAGAATGCGTCGCAAAATGAATTCCGGGGCGCGGGCATCGACTGCATCATCACGGCCGCCAGGGAGGTTTTCGCACAAAACGCGCACCCGCTGGTGGAAACCTTCATTGACGAACTGATCGCCTACGGATTTGAACGCCCGGAGATTAAAGGTTCGACAACGGACTGGCAGGTGCAGGTCAATCCCGAGCATATTCGCACCATCCGGGCCTGGCTGGAAATTATCGCCATGAAACCGCGCTGGACGAAAAAGCTCATCTCCGCCCTGATCGTCAATTTAAAAATCGGCGGAATTTTTATTCGGGATACGGATCTGATCCAGAGGGATATTTCCCGTCTGCTCAATGCGGACATCGCTCCGGCCTACAATCTGATCAAGCAGCTTTTGCGCCTTTTCCCCGTGTATTTCAGTGAAATCGGCGCGGAAGGGGAACTGCGCGATATCACCACCCGCGTGGATGAGCTGTCCTGCCGCAACGACCGTCTGATCGATTTTTTCCGCAAGCAATCCCACGTCGAGAGCAACAGCCTGCTGGTCGAGTTTACCGAGGATATTTTCCGCTTCTGGTTTTCCGGTGAAAAGCAATCCATCCGCAAACATGTTCCGGGCGAAATATATGATCAGGTGACCAACGAAGGCCGGTATTTTGACGGAGCGCACCGGGTGCTTGTCCATCTTTTTGCCAAGGTCGGAAATAAACCACAAAAATTTTTGGAATGGGACACAACAAAAATTACCCGGGAGCTTTCCCCCATCCAGGATGTTTCCGAGACGGATAAAGAACGCGTATCGCTGATGATTCGTATTTATCAGCTGATGTATAAAAAATATCATCCTCAGTATTTTGATTTGCTCAAAGACCTGGAGTCCGCCAATGCGTTTGCCGCGCAGGATATCCTGTCGCTGAAACGATCGCTTTCCGATAAAAATTATTATCGCAGCCTGACGATCATCCTGAAATTCCTTGGCGCACTGAAGGCCCGGATTCTTTCCGGAAAGGAAACCCCGTCGTTTGAGAATATTTACTATAAAAGGCACATTGCCGCGGGCATTCCGTCCATGTATGGAACCTATCATGAGGAAAAATTTGACGCCCTGGGGCTTACGCTTCGCCTGGAGAGTCTGGGTGGCATGCTGTTTGAAGAACAGATTAAATCAATGAATCTGCAATTCATTACGAAGCGCACCATCATCAAGATTCATACCTACCTGTGGAACTATCTCAACGCGTTGGACCTGGAGGGCATTTCCACGGAGGGGCTGGTGGCCAAAGTTAAATACGTCACCAGCGCACTGCCCATCAAGCAGTTTTCCATGGATCAATACCTTGATATTTTCCGGTTCATCTCCAAGGGAATTCAGGACATTATCCGTGATTACTATATCGACGCCCACAGCGTCAACCTGCCGGTGATCATCCGCCAGATCAACCCGCAGACGGGTGAAACAGACCCTGAGCCAAGGCAGGACGAATTTATCTATCAGCAATCGGAGAATTTTCTTCGAGGTCTGATCTCGTCGGCATTTGGACTGCAGGTGCTGGATAATTTCGTTCACACCGTCATTAGAACGCTCAACGCGGAACTGGAAAAATTCAAGGACAACAAAAGAATTCTCAATCTGCTGATGGATTATAATCCGGAACTGGCCGTGACCTCCATCTATGGCAAAAATACGAAAATGGACAACCAGATTCTTTTGGGAAACAAAGGTTATTTCCTGAAGAAGCTTGTTTCCTTTGGTTTCCAGGTTCCACCGGGCTTTATCATTACCACGGAAGTGTTTCGCGGATACGACGCAGTCTATGGTTATAAGTATATCTTTCGGGATCTGGCCGCACGCGTCAATAAAGAAATTGACGCGCTGGAAAAGAAGACCGGCCGCAAGTTCGGCGACCGGAACAACCCCCTGCTGTTGTCGGTCAGAAGCGGCGCGACGGTTTCTCTGCCCGGCATGATGCGCTCTTTTTTAAATGTCGGGATCAACGGCTCCATCGCCGAAAATCTCAGCGCCAAAAAGGATTTTCAGTGGGCGGCCTGGGATTCCTACCGCCGTTTTCTGCAAACCTGGGGGATGTTCCAGGGCCTGAGCCGCGATTTCTTCGACGCGATTATGGACAGCTTCAAACAAAAACATGGCGTGCCGAGAAAGATTCAGTTTCCCCCCGATCTGATGAAGCAAATCGCTCTGGCTTATAAAAAAGGCATTCTGGACAGCGGCCTTCCGCTGGTGGATGATCCTCTGCGCCAGCTGCGCCATGCCATCTTACAGGTTTTTGATTCGTGGTATTCCGAGCAGGCGCGGATTTATCGTCATCAAATGCATTTGTCCGATCAATGGGGGACCGCTGTGATTGTGCAGGCGATGGTGTTCGGTAATTTTCATGAGCGTTCCGGTTCGGGCGTGATTTTTACCCGCGATCCGAAAAGCGTTTCATCCGATGTGACCCTGTACGGCGATTTTATCTTCGGCGTTCAGGGCGATGATATTGTTTCAGGTCTTGTCGAGACCTTCCCCATTTCCGAAAAACAGCGGATGGCCGAGCATCGCAATACTGGTATCTCTCTGGAAGCTAACTTTCCGGCCATTTATGCCGAGTTAGTCAAGATTGCGGAAATCCTGATTTACGAAAGGGGCCTGAATCACCAGGAAATTGAATTTACCTTTGAAGGTCCCGAAAAAGAGCAATTGTTTCTGCTGCAAACACGGGATATGGACCAGACGAAAGTGAAAAGTTTACGGCGTTTCAAAGACACAGCCTCT
>DNYQ01000075.1:2015-2868 GCA_003506745.1 Syntrophaceae bacterium | reverse complement strand
GTTGATTCCTGCAAATGGATTGATGAGGTCATGAGCAAAACTTTCCCCACCGGCGTATTTAAAGATAAAACCGCCCCGGCGAAGAAAACGGCGGGGGCCAAACCATGATTATCAAGACGATCTTTTCAGGCTTCGGCGGCCAGGGCGTGATGATGATGGGCACCAGTCTGGCCCACAGCGCAATGAGCAAAGGCTACCAGGTCACGTATCTGCCCGCTTACGGCGCAGAAATGAGAGGCGGAACGGCCAACTGCACCGTGGCCGTAAGCGATGAGGACATTGCCTCTCCCGTGGCATCGGAGCCGAACTACCTGGTGGTCATGAACCTGCCTGCCCTCTTTACGTTTCAAAACAAAGTTACGCCCGGCGGGAGCATCCTGATTAATTCCTCGATCGTTGATGCGCATCCCAGTCGAGAGGATATCCAATCGTTCCGTATTCCCTGCACCGATATGGCCCAGGAACTCGGCAACAACCGCGTCGCCAACATCGTCATGATGGGCGCCTTCGTCAGAAAATCAGGCATCGTTTCATCGGAAATTTATCTCAAAAGCCTGGAGACCATTATGGGCAGCAGAAAAAAAACCCTTGCGGACATTAACCGCAAAGCCTTTGCCGCCGGATATAATTACGTTAAAGATGAGTGAAGGATACTTATGGCCGTCAAACAAATTTCAGTTTTGTTAGGCAATGTTCCCGGTTCATTTGCCAGGCTGACCCATATTCTGGATACGGAGGATATCAGCACGATCGCCGTATCCGCCGCCAGCATCGAACATGATAGCCGCGTCCGTCTGGTGGTCAATGATCCCGACCGTGCCGCCGCGCTTTTAAACAGTTTCAATTTCAACGT
>DNYQ01000075.1:0-2002 GCA_003506745.1 Syntrophaceae bacterium | reverse complement strand
ATGCAGGAGCTTGGCGTCTCCGAAAATGATCTTGAGGAATCCTTCGTCCGTTCTTCCGGACCCGGCGGACAAAAAGTCAACAAAACCTCTTCCTGCGTACATCTTCTTCATCTTCCCACCGGCCTGTCGGTCAAATGCCAGCGGGAAAGATCCCAGACCTTGAACCGCCATCTGGCGCGACGGCTGCTTTTGGATAAAATCGAACGGATGCAGAAAGGATTTATCGCGGAAGAACAGGAAAAAATCGAAAAGCTTCGCCGTCAGAAAAGAAAACGAAGCAGGCGGGCCAAGGAAAAAATGCTTGCGGCAAAACATAAGCGGTCGGAAACAAAAGGCTTGCGTGAGAAAGTTGTTGCGGATTGAATTGGGTTGCCACGGTTTTTTCCGCAAAGATTGAAGAAGCAAAGGTGTCATTAATCCCGCGACGCTTCGCTTTGCGGGATAATTCGACTTACACATTTCAGTGCACTACGTTTCGGGAATTTGAGGTGTCCCTAACCCCGCGACGCTTCGCTTTGCGGGATAAGTTAGACTAACAAACATGACTGCGCTACGCTTGTCCTGTTTGAGTCTAACTAAAAAAGGGAGAGAAAGTCGATGTACGCTCCCCCTCCCTGTTTATAATATCAAAATAAATGTCTTATTAGCCAATGTATTTCAAAAGCGGATTGGCATAAAGAACGATCAGCGCAACAACCAGCGCGTAAATCGCCAGAGATTCGATCATGGCCAGACCAACCATCATGGTGAGAAGAATTTTACCCTGGGCTTCAGGATTTCTGCCAACTGCGTTCGTTGCGCCGTTTAAGCCCTGCCCCATACCGTTACCAGTTCCAATGGTTCCGAAAGCAATGGCGATACCTGCCGCCAGCAAAGAACAGCCAACGATAATTGCTTTTGTGTAATCAACCACGCCTGCGGGAGCTGCCGCTGCCGCTTCGGGAGCCGCGAAAACAAAAGGAGCGGAAACAATAACCAACACCATCGCCAGTATGGAATAAACTAAACTCTTTTTCATTGAAATCCTCCTGATTTTTTATTGTAGCAAATTTAATCACCGGAACCGTTAAGCGTCTAATTTCTTAGCCTCCCTTCTTCTAAATTTTAACGACTACCAGTCATTTACGATTTATCTAGCGATCAATAAACTGATTGTCAAGAAATATTTTGACTCCCGGTCCGACAATTTTGAAAACAATCATCATTCCAAGTCTTTTCATGGTAAACTTATCCTGTCATGGTAAACTTATCCTGTCATGGTGAGCCCGTCGAACCATGCACCTTTTGACAAGCTCAAGATGACGGCGGTCTTGCCTTGATTTTATTTTTCAGGCAGGATAAATAAGAACCGTCATGAAAACATTCACACGGCCTGAAAAAAAAGCTGCGCAAATCCTTCAAGACGATATGCCGCTGACCGAAAAGCCTTTTGCGGCCATTGCCGACGCCTGCGGCCTTACCGGCGACGATCTGCTGGCCTGGATTCAAGATCTTTCCCAAAAAGGCATCATCAGGAAAATCGGCGCCATTCTGCGGCATCAGAAGGCGGGCTATGGGACCAATGTCCTGGTGATGTGGTCGGTTTCACCCGACGCCATAGAAAACGCCGGAAGAACTTTGGCAAATCTTCCATATATTTCACATTGTTATGAAAGACATCCGGCCTTTCAAAACAAATTTAATCTGTTTACGATGCTGCACGCGCAGCATGACGACATCTCGCCTTTGCTTGGCGCCATGTCGCAGTTAATTTCCTGCAACGATTTTCTTCTTCTGGAAAGTCTGCATGAATACAAAAAAACGTCCCCGGAGTACTTTTGATGAAAGACAATCCTCTCCATCCGTTTGCCGCAGCCGGCCGGTTTATCGCCGGCGGCGTAAATTCACCGGTGCGCGCCTGGAAATCGGTTGGCGGCGATCCTGTTTTTGTAAGCCATGCCGAAGGCAGTAAAATTTACGATTCCACAGGCAAAGCATACGTGGACTATGTGCTCTCCTGGGG
>DNYQ01000243.1 GCA_003506745.1 Syntrophaceae bacterium | reverse complement strand
CCGGATTAACAAGATTTCCCGCGAAAGATTCGCCGAAACCTTCGCCGCCGTCAATGAGTGTTTCCAGAAAACTTTTGCCCATATCTTCCCCGGCGGCCGCGGCAATCTGCTGTTGACCGATGAAAATGATCTTCTGGAAACCGGTGTGGATATTGATATTCAGATTCCGGGCAAGAAGGCGCAAAGCGTCAGCCTGCTGTCCGGCGGTGAAAAATCGCTTGCGGCCATCGCCCTGATTTTTGCCATTCTGCTTTACCGCCCGTCGCCTTTCCTGATTCTCGACGAAGTTGACGCGGCGCTTGACGACGCGAATACCAACCTGTTTAACCGCTTGATTAAAGATGTTGCCGAGAAGTCCCAGGTCATCATGATCACGCACAACAAGAGCACGATGGAAGTCGCCGACACGCTCTTTGGCGTGACCATGCAAAAGCAGGGCATATCGTCTATGGTTTCCGTCACCTTGAATTAATCCATCCTTTTGCTTTAGCTAAGAAAATTTGATTGACATTCCCGGAGAATCGTTATGAATATAACAACGAGACCTGTGTAACCGTTTTTTGTCATCTTGAGGTGTGCCGACGGCGTGGCGATTGCTTTAAATGGCCATTATTGAAGAAAGGAACTTGTAACCATTTGGGTTTATTAGATAAATTAAAATCAGGGCTGACCAAGACACGAAATTCCCTGACAAAAAATCTGGATCAGCTTGTGTTCGGCAAAAGGGTTCTGGATCAGGCTCTTTTCGACGAGCTGGAGGAGTTGATGATTTCGGCGGACATGGGGCCGCAGTTTGCCTATGATTTGATTGAGGATGTCAAGCAGCGGGTCAAGCGCAAAGAGCTTGACGACGCATCGCAGATTAAAAAGGTCCTGCAGGAACGCATGATCGCGATTCTGCAGCAGATGGAAAAGCCGCTGATCATTCCAAAGAATCAGCCGTTTGTCATCATGGCCATCGGCGTCAACGGTAGCGGCAAGACGACCACCATCGGCAAAATGGCCAGTATGCTGCGCCGGGACGGCCATCAGATTTTACTGGTTGCCGCCGATACCTTCCGGGCGGCGGCCATCGAGCAGTTGGAAGTCTGGGGGACCCGCGTCGGCGCGCCCGTGATCAAGCAGAAAATGAATGCGGATCCCGCCGCCGTTGTTTTTGACGCCGCAGGCAAGATTAAAGCCGGTTTTAACGGCGTGGTCATTGTGGATACCGCCGGCCGCCTGCACACCCGGACCAATCTGATGGAGGAGCTCAAAAAGGTCAAAAGGGTTATCGGCAAAGAGTTACCCGGCGCTCCGCACGAGATCCTGCTTGTTCTGGACGCCACAACAGGCCAGAATGCCGTGATGCAGGCCAAAATGTTCAAGGAGGATATCGGCGCGACCGGCATCGTGCTGACCAAGCTGGACGGAACATCCAAGGGCGGCGTGGTGGTGCGTATTGCCGGAGAACTGGGGCTGCCCGTGCGTTTTATCGGCGTCGGCGAGGGACTGGATGATTTGCGAACCTTCGACAGCAGGGATTTTACGGCCGCCTTGTTAGATTAACCTGTCACGCATGGCGTCAATCATGAATAAAATGTTTGCCATCGGAGACATTCATGGTTGCCTGGATCAACTCCGGCGCCTCATCCGGGACATTCCGGCCGACCCGGAAAACGACACCCTCGTCTTTATCGGCGATTATATTGACCGTTCGAACGGAAGCCCGGACGTCGTCAATTACATTTTGGGGCTCAAAAAGACCTATCAAAAAATGATCTGTCTTTGCGGAAATCATGAATCCATGCTGTTGAAATATCTCGACGGCGCGGACGAAGAGATGTATCTGTTTAACGGCGGCGCGATGACGCTCAATGACTACGGGATATCCCTTTTGGATTCCCCGCGGATCAGAAAGGCAAAAATTCCCGCGGATCATCTGCGTTTTTATGAATCGCTTTTGCCGTATTATGAAACGGATCAATTTATATTTGTTCATGCCGGTCTGCGTCCCGGGATACCGCTTGCAAGGCAGTCTGTTCAGGACATGCAGTGGATCCGGCAGGCGTTCATTGATTCCGGATATGATTTCGGGAAGCGGGTTTTGTTTGGACATACGCATTTCAGNNCCCGCCATCCGCCTGATTGACTACAGCGGGGACAGCGATCATAACCGGAGCGTCTTCACGTTTCTGGGAAAGCCCGAAGACGTTCTGGAAGCGGCGCTGGCAGCATCGGATCAGGCGCTGAAACTGATTGACATGCGCAAGCAGACCGGCGTCCATCCGCGCCTGGGGGCTGTTGACGTGGTGCCCTTCATCCCCCTGGGGAGAACAAAAATGGAAGATGCGGTTGATCTGGCGCACCTCTTCGGGCGGCAGTTATTCGAACGATTCGGCGTGCCGGTTTATTTTTACGGCCACGCGGCGCTGATTCCCGAGCGCAGGGAGCTGGCCAACGTCCGTCGCGGCGGCTACGAGGCGCTGGCGGACAAGATGTCCAACCCCGGCGACGCGCCGGATGCCGGCAAGCCCGTCTTCAATCCGCGCGCGGGTGCAACCGCGGTCGGCGCGCGCGAACTTCTGGTGGCGTATAACATCAATTTGAACTGCGACGATTTGCGTCTGGCGCAGAAAATCGCATCGCTCATCCGGGAAAAAAGCGGCGGATTTCCGCATGTGCGCGCCATCGGCGTCATTTTAAAAAGCAGGCGTCTGGCGCAGGTTTCCATGAACCTGACCAATTGCAAGGAAACGCCGCTGAAAGTGATTTATGAAAAAGTGGAAAAGCTTGCCGCCGAGCGTGGCATAGAAATTCTGGAATCGGAATTGATCGGACTGGCGCCCAAATGCGCTTTTGCCGGCACGAAGCCGCAAAAGCTGAAACTGGTAAACTTTACGAAAGACCGGCTTTTGGAAACGCATCTGAAGGATTTCAAGGACGCGGAAAGCGCCGGAGGCTGACCGTCCGCGCAAAGACTGTTAAGCATTGACGCAAATAATCAGGTCTCTTTAAATTGGAATCCTTTTTCCAGGAATAATTTAAGGCAGGCATCCACAACAGCTTCATCATAAAGAATGCCTCTTTGATTTTTTATTTCCTCCAGGGCTTTTTCAATACCCAGAGCGGCACGATAGGGACGATG
>DNYQ01000068.1:17422-18495 GCA_003506745.1 Syntrophaceae bacterium | reverse complement strand
ACTCGCGGCCCCGTTCCTGCTTCCAGGCATGGGAGGCGACCGGCTCGAACTGCGGAGACGTTTCGAACAGGCGGTCCAGGGCCTTTTTGAACGCCTGCAACGGCTTGGGCTTACCGTTGACGGGAGCGAACGAGAGATCGAACGCGTGGATGAGAAAGGGCAGCTTTTTGGTGGCGTCATGGATCTTTTGCTGCGAGACAAAGCCGGGCATCCCATGGTCTGGGATCTGAAATGGTCCTCGAGAAGCAATTACCGGCGAGAGGAGATGAAGGAAGGCCTGGCGTTGCAACTGGCTGCGTACTGCTGGATGCTCGCAAGTGACGAGGTCCCGGCCCGGGCCGCCTATTTCATGCTTGCGCAAAACGAATTGATCGCTCCTCCCGATCCCGCTTTGCCAGCCGAGGAAACAGTGGACGTGGATCTTCGCAAGGTATGGGAGGACGCCCACGCCGCCTATGAAAAAAGGCTTGCGGAAATCGCAGGGGGCAACATCGCTGCGGAGATCCCGCGCGAGGGCGACGAAGCAGGAGGGGGCTTCCGCATCAAGCCCAAATGCACGTTCTGCGATTACGGCGCGATCTGCGGAGTGCGTTATGAATCCTGAAATCGGTTTAATCAGCGCCAGCGCGGGTTCCGGCAAGACTTACCGGCTGACCGAGGTTTTGGTGGAAAGTCTCTCCCAGGGGTTACGGCCTGAAGCCGTCCTGGCCACCACGTTCACAAAGAAGGCCGCCCAGGAACTAACCGCCCGCGTTCGAGCCCGCCTCCTCAAGGCGGGCAGGACCGAAGACGCGTTGCGCATCCTGGACGGCTACATCGGCACGGTGAATGCGGTATGCGGCAGCCTGCTCAAGGACTTCGCCCTTGAGGCCGGGCTCTCACCTACCCTGGATGTGCTTCCCGAGGGGCGCGACGAGGCCACCTTTCGCATAGCCGCCTCGCCTGTCATGGAGCGGTGGTTCACGAAACTTGCGCAGCCGCTCCGGGCCCTGGAAGTGGAAGAATGGGGCAAGACTATCCTGGCCGTAGCAAAGGCAGCGAGGTTGAACGGAATCGCCCCGGATCAACTCAAC
>DNYQ01000068.1:0-17406 GCA_003506745.1 Syntrophaceae bacterium | reverse complement strand
CTGTCTTGCGCAGGAACCGCGAAGGAATTCCGCAGATGTGGGCGGATTGGATCCGTCTCTCAAAGGTTACGGCAGGGAAGCGAAGCGACGATGCGTTGGAGGGCCTGCGCGAACTGGCGGGGCAGGTGCTGGTTCACCCGAGACTCCACGCTGACCTGGAATATCTCATCCAGGGTACTTTCGCCTGCGCGGCCGAGGCCCTGTCGTTCTACGCCGACTACAAGCGCGACCTGGGGCTTATCGATTTCGTGGACCAGGAGGCATCGACTCTGGAGCTGCTGGACCAGCCCGATGTCGCCAAGGCATTGCGTGAACGCCTGGATCTTATCCTGGTGGACGAGTTCCAGGATACCAGCCCGATACAGCTCGCGCTTTTCCTCAAGCTGGCATCGCTTGCGCGCCGTTCGGTCTGGGTGGGAGACCAGAAACAGGCGATCTATGGCTTCCGGGGGACCGATCCGACGCTCATGGAAGCGGTGGTGCAGTCGCTCGGGAAGCCCGAGGTGTTGCCGCACAGCTGGCGTTCCCAGCCGGAACTCGTGCGCTTCTGCAGCGAGTTCTTCGCTAAGGCCTTCGCTCCGGTGGGCATCCCGGAAGATCGGGTGCGTCTAACGCCATCGCCAGGTTCCCGGGCCTCGGTCTCTCCGCAGGGGCACCTGAAGTGTTTCCGCCTGGAGGCGAAAAACACCGGCGATGAAACAGCGGCCCTCGTGGCGGGAATCTCCCATCTGCTGCGCCATGCCGGCGACTCCCCGGTGCTGGACAAGGGCACAGGCCAGGAACGTCCCCTTGGGGCCGGCGACATAGCTGTTCTCTGCCGCAGCAATGCAGATTGCCGGAATTTGGCCACCGCCCTCGAAAAATTCGGGATCCGCGTCGCCATGTCCAGGACGGGCCTCCTGTCCCGGCCGGAATCCGTGCTGGCCCTTGCCGCCTACCGTTATCTGATCGACGAGTCGGACAGTTTGGCTGTCGCCGAGATGGCAAGGCTCCTGAATCGCGACCCAGCCGAGTTTCTGCGCCAGGCAACTGGAAAGGACATGGATGCTGTGAAGGCGAGCCTGAAGGCCATTGCCCGGCTGGATGATGCACGCAAGAATTTGATCCGCCTGACGCCTTCGGAGAGCCTCTCATTAGCCATGGAATGCGCTGACGCTGATCGTGCTGTCCTGCGCTGGGGCGACGAGGACGTACGGCTGGGTAATCTGGATGCCCTGCTGGGGTTTGCCACCAAATACGAGGACCAGTGCCGGTCGGCGCGCTCCGCCTGTTCCCCGGCTGGACTGGTCGCGTATTTCGAGGACCTGGCGAAGGAAGAACAGGATGCCCAAGTCGAGGGCCAGGGCCGGGAGGCCGTGCAGGTTCTCACCTACCACAGGGCGAAAGGTCTGGAGTGGCCGCTGGTAGTGCTCACCGGACTGAACACCGAGCCAAAGGGCAATCCTTTCGGCGTGGGAGCCGTGGCCTCGAACGAACCTCTGGACATGATGAACCCTCTGGCGGGGCGGTGGATACGCTATTGGCCGTGGCCATTCGGGACTCAGAAGAAGGTCGATGGATTCAGCGATGCCGTCGAAGCCTCCACTGTGGGTCGCCAGGTGTCCGATGCAGAGCGGCGTGAGCTGCTGCGCCTGCTTTATGTGGGCATGACGAGGGCGAGGGATCATCTTGTTTTCACGGCCCGTTGCCCTGGCAACTCGGGAATGACCGCCTGGCTGGACAGCTGCCTGAACGAGACAGAGGAACCCATCTTGTCCCTGCCCAGTGCAGACGGGAAGGAGATGGTACGGGTCGGCGGGGATCAATTTCACATGCTGACGAAGGTTTTTCAGCCCATGCCGGAGACGGACAGCGGCTGTTCTCAAAAGGTCTTTTGCCCGGTACGACCGTCCAATCTCCCGGCCTACCCGCCAGCTCGCTTCACGCCGAGCCAAGCCAAGGGAAGTGCTGCACCTTCTTTTAAGATCATCTCATTGGGGCCGAGGCTTGAAGTCGGCAAAGTCGACGATTCCGCGAAGTTCGGCAGCATGGTTCATGCCTTTCTGGCCGTGGACAAACCAGAGCTCGACCGAGAGAAGAGAATCACTCGCGCAGGGGAAATGTGCACCACGTGGGGCGTCGAATCCCTCAAGCCTGAAGGCCTGCTGGAGATGAGCGACCGGCTCTACCGCTTCTTGCGCGAACGGTACGGAGAGCAGTTCGGAATTGTTAGGGAATGGCCCATCGCCATGCGATGTGGTATGCAGCGCGGCAAGGGCTTCATCGACATGATCATTCGCCTTGAGAACGGCGATGTGCTCGTCGACCATAAGACGGCGGATGGGGACGACGGTCGACTTGAGGCCAAGGCCAGCGGCTACGCGGGCCAATTGGCCATATATCGGGAAGCTTGGGAGAAGGCCACGGGAAGAAGGGTAGTTGAGACGCTAATTCACTTTCCTGTAGCAGTGGCGATATTACTTAGCAGTACGTCACTTAGAATCAAATGAAAAATTTGGAGAAGATTTCATGAACATTAATTTAAATAATATTAATATTAACACTCTATATGATTTCATGCATAAATTTTACGGATATGGTAATTTGAATGCAAAATTTTGGTTCATTGGTATGGAAGAAGGTGGAGGAAACGATATTGATGAATTGCATAAAAGAATATCAGCTTGGAATGAAAATGGAAAAAAATTATTAGAAGATGTTGTAAGTTATCATATACACATAGGAATGCCTCATTTTTTTGAAAAAAACGGAAATAAAAAAGTGAGGATTCAAAGGACATGGGGACAATTGATTAGAATTTTATTATTATCAAAAGGAATAAATGCAACAATGGAACATATTAGAGCGTATCAGACATGCTCACTTGGAAGGGCTGATGATCACTCTGAAACATGCCTTATGGAATTGATGCCTCTTCCATCTTCTAGCACTAATGATTGGATATATGGACAGTTTCAAGGAATAGAGACTAGAGTTAAATATTTTGAAAATATTAGTCCACATCGGATCAACAAATTAAAGGAACTTATAAATGAAAACCCTAAAAAAATTATACTATTTTACGGCAAATCATATATTGACAGATGGAGGCATATTATAGGGTCCGATTTAAAGGTTGACAATGGATTTATGTGGTTTAAAAAAAATTCACTTTTTATTGTAATAAATCATCCGTGCAGAATTTCAAATGAATACTGCCAAAATGTAGCCACATTTATTATGAATTCAATTGGATGGTAGTGTCTCACGACGTGGTGTAATAAGGCAGGAAGCCTCAAGGCCTTGAAAGAGGCCGCCGTTCGTTCCAAGGGTTTTGTAGCTAACACAAGCCCTAAGGAGGAACGAACGGCATGCCTGAGAAGAGAATGACAGGTCGGGACTGGTTCGACAAGGTGTTCGTGGAGTCGCATGGTGACTGGCTCCATGAGATGGTCTCGGCCATCGTGCATGAGGTGATGGAGGCTGAGGTGAGCGCAATAGCTGGAGCCGGCTACGGCGAACGAAAGGCGGAGCGGAACACTCACCGCAACGGCTACCGTGAGCGTCAGTGGACGACCCGAGTGGGCGACATCGACCTGCACATCCCGAAGCTGCGTGAAGGGTCGTATTTCCCGACATTCCTGGAACCTCGCAGGCGAGCCGAGAAGGCCCTGATCGGCGGTATCAAGAAAGCCTACGTGCAGGGCGTATCCACGCGCCGGGTGGAGCGATTGTGCCAGCAGATGGGCATTGAGCGGATGGACAAGAATTTCGTTTCTCGCATGGTCCAGGACATCGAGGTCGAGGTTTCTGCGTTCAAGTCTCGCCCCTTGGAGGGCCAGTTCCCGTATGTGTTCGTGGACGCTCGCTACGAGAAGGTTCGCCGTGAAGGCCGCGTGACGAGCATGGCCGTGCTGGTGGCCGTGGGCGTGCGTATCGACGATCATCGTGAGGTTCTCGGGGTAGCGCCCAAGGTGGGAGAGCGTCATTTGCTATGGCGGGACTTCCTGCAGGATCTGACGAGCCGAGGCTTGCATGGCGTCCGTCTGATTGTCAGCGATGCCCACGAGGGCCTGAAACGGGCCATCACCGAGATCTTCCCGGGGGCAAGCTGGCAGCGGTGCCGCGTGCACTTCATGCGCTCCATGCTGGCCCACGTCTCGAAGCGCTACCAACCGATGGTCTCCGCCCTGCTCAAGACCATCTTCGCCCAGCCGCCCCTCGAGGAGGTCCGCAGGGAACTGCGGAACGTGGTTGATGCGCTCGAGCCGAAATTCCCTGATGTGGCGAAGCTCGTGGAAGAGGCCGAGGACGAGGTGCTGACGTACATGTCGTTCCCGCCGGAGCACTGGCGCAAGCTGCACTCCACGAACATGCTGGAGCGGCTCATGCGGACCATCAAGGCCCGCACCAGGGTTGTCAGCATCTTCCCTGACGAAAAGTCGCTGGAGCGCCTGGTCGGGGCCATACTGATCGAAGAGAACGAGGAATGGATGGAGGCCCGGTGCTATATCAGCGAGGCCTCCATGGCCAAACTCAAAGAACCAAGCGCCCAGCTCCCCCCTCTCGGGGGGAGCTGGGGCTGGAAGAGGCTGCATAGGGAATCGAAAGGAAGGCAGTAGCCCTGGGAACTAAGACGGAATTACACCACTTGACGGGACACAACTTAGCGGATTGCTGTCGCGGCCAGCAACTCCCATCCTTGTTTCAACAACCTTTCACTTTCTATACGGATCCGTTCGCGTTCTTCAGCGCTGCGGTGCTGAGTTCGGGCATCCGCGAGTTCAGCATCAACCTTCAGCATCTCAAGCGCCTTTATGCGGGCGAGGTGCCCGACATATCCGCCATCTGCAGCAACATGATAGATAATACTGCTGCCGATGCCCGCCAGCAGTCCAGCAATAACATTGACTCCAGGTATTGGAACTGCAGCAGTTACGGCACAACCAATACCAAACAAAATACCTCCAACTATTACGCCCTCCGTGGCGACTATAATAGCCTGAGTGCCTGTGTAAGCTCCAGTTGCATAACTATATCCGGCGCTACCCGCGGCTAAAACGACAACGGTCACGCCTCCGCCAAGACGATTTGGCGTGAGCGCACTGAATATCCTTTTCCATATAACCGTTTTGCCTGCCGACGATGCGAGCATTCTGGTTTGTGCTAGAACAGCACCACGCTCCAGTCGAGGGGTGGCGACAGCAACTGCGCCGGCCACTCCCGCGCCAACGCCCATTGCTTTGGCGGTTTCCAGACTCAAATGGCCTGTCTGAAAAAGCTCCATCCCCCCAGCAATGACACCAGCAATAACGGCACCGGCGACAGTCCCGGCGATGCCTGCTTTCATATAAGAAAGGGCGTGGCCCCGAACGCCGGGATTCATGTCCCCGTCGGCCAGCGCGTTTTTTACTACTTTTGGTGAAAATTTGTCTTTTACATATTTGATGGCCGACCGATAAACAGCATGATCCATGGATTCCCCAGGGTTTGGATTAATTTTCCCTGTCTTAATATCTAGTTCCAACTTACTCCTCACACGAGCGGCAGCGTGGGGATTCCCCCCCTTGGCCAACGATTTTTCAAAGCTGTCAAAATATCCGTCTACAGCCGCCCGTTGAGTTTTGGTCCAAGTTTTTTCTTGTGTGAGATCGATATCAAAAATTTGTGCGTTGCCTTTTGATGTAACACGTGGATTTATAACTGCTTCAGTTTCGCTTGGAACCACTTTAAAGATTTGCATACGAAGAATCGGACGGCCATTCACTTGTTCTATAGTCGTTTGGTTCATATTATATCGCATTTTGCCGCCATTATTAAAATGCTTAACAATTTTCTTGATCTCATCAAAGCGATCTTTTGCAACCTGCTGCTGAATTATGGAGCCTGATTGTCTCGCCGCTGCCAAATCCGCTTCTGCTTGAAAAAGGAGAGCTTTTAAATTGCTCCTAATCCATCCCATGCTCATCTGTTGGTTGCCATTTTGTGTGCGGTTGAGCGAGGAATTCCCGGTTTTGCTTTCAGAGATCATAACCTCCAATCTACCATCAAAGCTACGACGAGTATAAAGCCCATCAATGCCTTGGCGGCCTGCTATGCCGCCAACCCCGGACTTACTGGCAACCTGGCGCCATCCATCTTTTCGATAGAGAGTGTCCATAACCCCTTCGCCCGCATCGCCTTTGGCATGAAGTATGGAAACACCTCTTTTGTTCTCCTGCGATTGTAACATTTGATATTCTCTCCGCAAAGAAGCGATTTGTCGGCGCGTCGATTCATTATTTCCGTAATATTTTATGATATCTCGTTCAAAACTGAGCCAACTATTCAAGTCGCCGCCTACCGGTTGGAAAGGACCTGCCGCATGCACGGTTGCTTGGGGTGTCAGGTAGCCAAATTTTTTAGCAAATAAATCCGGCACCGATGGCGCTGCCAGATAGTTGTAAACTGTTGTGCCAACGCCTGCGGAAACGCCTCCTGCCAATCCGCTTCGCAAAGAGTCTGCAAGGCAGAGAGAATGAGCTGTACAGAAAAATATTCCTGCTAAAGCACAAATCACATATGCGTTGAAACGCATGATTGGCCTCTCATATTAATTTGTGCGTTGATTGCGTCTGTAATATTCCAGACCACGAGTCGATATTTGCCCAATTTCTTTTTCAAGATGTGTCATTAAGTCTGTATTTTTTAACTTTTCAAGCATATTCATATAATTATTTCTTTGCTGCTCAGTGACTCCTTGTGAGAGGTCTATGCTATATAGACTTTTAATGGCCATCGACAGATTGGCTCTTGATTCTGGAGTATCCCAGCCATTTCTCCCTGGTGTTGCTGTTTTCCATCTATCTTTATTTAATTTTGCATTTTCATAATAATTTGAAGCATCGCTCAACATGAGATCAACGTATTTGCGGAATTCATAATTGGCTTTATCTTCATTGATATACGATGACATTTCAATATTTTTGCTCATACCTTGATATATATCTGTCATGCCTTGAATTAGAGATAGAATATTTTTTTCAAGGTCATTATTATTGCGCAATGTTGGTAAAGTTTTTACCTCATTTTGCAGTTCAGCAGAAAGCGCAACAGCTTGTACTCGATATTGTGCGGCCAGTTGAAGCAAAATATCTTGTGAATATCGAGTCTCTCTGTTTTTGAGAATTTCCATTGAAAAACGTATTTGATCTATTTTAAATTGGAAAAGTTGTCCTGCAAGAAAACTCAGATCTTGCTCCACTTGTCGGTTGTGCGCAAAAATGGATTTTCCTTGCATATAAAGATATTCTATTTGGGGAATATCTTCTTCTTTCATAGATTTAGAATCTAATTTTGTTGCAAGTTTTTTCACCGCGAATTTCCATACATTGACATTCATGTTCGCTTCAGCGTCACTCAGGCGTTGTTTTATGGTAGGGTTGAGCGATTCGATAATGTTTGTGAGATAATCCACGGCAACTTCGCTATCGCCTTGTCGGAGTGCGACAGGCACATCCTGGTTATTCAAGCGCTCTATGTAGGCATTAATCCATGTTTCCGCTATATCTATGCTGGAATCAAAAGGGGCGATGGCGGGGTTATTGTGTCCCTGTAAACTTTGCACCGCGTTGACCGCTTGAAGCCGCGCCTCAACTTTGGCGCGCAACGCTGCCAATTTTTCTTCCAGGGAGGAAAGTGGTGTCATATTATCCAATTTTGTCGCCGCTTGCTGATAAGCGGCAGCTCGGCTTAAGCTAAAAGGCGCTTCCAGCGCTTCCTGCTCGACTTGCGCTAACAATAGGGCTTGGAGTCTCTCTTCTTGTCCCTGGCTCTGCTGAATGCAAACTTCTATACCTGTCAGTGCGGCATTCAAATCTTCAAAGTTTGAAAGGTCTTCCAGTGTCCCTTTGTATAATTGTGAGTCCACTACATGAACGCTATCAACCAATGTATTGATCGCCTTTTCAAAATCTTTTTTATTTAAATGCGCTTGGACAACGCTTTTTTGCCAATTCAGATAGTCTAGAAGAATTGTCGTCTTTTGCGGACTAGCGTCAAGAGCGGCCATATAGTAAATCATGGCTCGATCAGGTGTCTCTATCCTGGCATGCTGAGCCATCTTTAGTAGCTCTTGTCCCTTTATTTGGTCTGTTTTGTGTTCTGATACATTCTCAAATGCGGTTTTTATTAGTCCATCAAGCATAATGATGTTTTTGTGCATTTCTTCTTTTAATTCGGAATATTCAGAATCGCGTTTTAAGGCCGCTTTTTTTTCGTTTTCCATTACAATGCTGCTGAGATTTTTCGTAATATTTTCAATTAAATAACTTATGTTTGTTTCTAATTCATGGCTCAATGCGGAGGCCTTCTCGTTTTCGGCGCGCAGATTGGCAATATTAACCGCTATTGTGTCATCTGTACGGCGTAATTTTCCTTCCAGCGTTTCCAATACTTGTAGATTTGCCGTTGCCTTGGCATAGGCGCTGTCAAACTCGCGTAAGGTATAAAACATCGGAATTAAGCCCGTGGCCTGAACAAGGAGTGCCCCTAATGCTATTGTAACCACGGAAGAGCACAGTGCAGTACCAAGCATGGTCCAAACTGCTCGAAATGAAGAAGAAATGTGCTGCTGAGACTGTGCTATGGGGGAATGGTTTTGGGGGTTTTGAGAATGCCTGTTTGCGTCATCTGACGTGAAATATTCTTTGACTTTGTCGTCAATGCAAGAGCTTGTTGATTCTGCGTCGAATTTTGTCATAGATGTTCTCCATTGTCAGAGTGACATGCTTTTTTAAAACTGGATCTGGCGTGGTGATGTTGTTGTTATTTAATTCTATCGTATGATTTGTCCTATGCGTTTGTGCCCGCAGCAATGTTAGAGCTGGCATTTCATTATGAGGTGGTAGACAGTGGCATTGCCTCCCCGATCGGGATCAGACCTCTGTTGCGGGCGGCTTATAGCCAAGCAAACTATAAAATTTACGCCTATTGTACCATCTACGCCACCGTTCGATCAAGTACCGAACCTCCATAAGTGTCATGAAAATCTCTCCGCCGAAGCCTTCGATCATACCGATTTTATCGTCCAGATCGAACGAGCTGAGATCTAGTGTGATATCGCATCAATATAGTATTTGCGTCGGCCTTGGCATTGAAATGGTGTCGCCAGATATGTGCTCGACCCAGTAGCGATTCTTTGTTTCATATTTGCCAGAAGTTCATTCCAGATTTTGGAATGATGAAACAATAATACTCACCCCATGCGAAACACACTTCATGGGGTGGAGACCCTCCCCTATCCCCGGTCCTATTGGGTCATACCCGGCAAGTTCCTCGCCGGCTGTTATCCAGGAAGCCTTGATCCAGCCGAAGCCGAGCTGAAGATAGGCCAGCTCGTGGCCTGCGGAATCCGCTCCATCATCTGTCTCATGGAAGAGGATGAACGGGATTGGAGCGGCAACCGCTTTGTCCCATACGCGGCCCTCTATCTGAAGCTTGCTCGTGATCAGGGACTGGCTGCATCCTGGCACCCCCATCCCATACAAGACCAAGGCGTCCCCACGAAAGACCAAATGAAGGCGATCCTCGACCGCCTCGACGAATCCTTGAGCAAGGAGCATCCGGTTTTTATCCATTGCTGGGGCGGCAAAGGCCGGACCGGCATGGCAGTCGGATGCTGGCTGGCACGCCACGGCGTTGCCGAGGGCGTCGATTTGCTCAAGATCGTCCAGTATCTGAGGCGGCATGACCCCAAAGGTTACGACCCTTCGCCGGAGACCGCCGACCAGCGCCGTTTCGTCCTGGAATGGAGCCGCGGAGAATGAATCGCCCAAAACACGGAGGGAGAACGTGAGTCCAATCATCGCGGAACGCCTGCAGGGCCTGGTCTACGGTCAAGCCATAGGCGATGCCCTGGGAGTTGGCGGTGAGTTCCACTCCGAACACGACATGCGTCGAATCTATCCCGAGGGGCTAAGCGAGTACGAGCAGATCCGGCGTTCATCCCATGCCGGCGTGTGGGAACCCGGAGAATGGACTGACGATACGGAACAATTCCTGGCCGTCCTGGAAAGCCTTCTCGATTCCGGGGTTGCCGAAGACGATGTCGACCTCGACGACATGGCCCGCCGATTTCAACAATGGCTGACCCGGGATGGGCGCGGGATCGGGAACCTGACGTTCATGGTGTTGACCCATGGACGTTTTCTGGAGGCCCCCCACGAAACCGCCCGCCAGCTATGGGAGCAGCGGGGTCGGCGCTCCGCCCCCAACGGGGCCGTCATGCGCACGGCGAGCCTGGCGATCCTCCCATGGGAAAGAGACCTTCAGGCCGCGGCGCGCACAGTGCGAGCTGTTTGCGAACTGACGCACGCAGACCCCCGATGCGCCTGGTCCTGCCTGGTGATCTCCTTCGTCGCAGCCTGCCTTGTGCGCGGGGACGACGACATCCCAGGCGCCTGCGAACGGGCCATGGTTTGCGGCAGGGCGCTCAGGCTCGATGAAGCGGCTGGTGAGGAAACGCGCAACTGGATTGAGATGGCCTTGTGCGGCGAACGCGGAAAGGGCCGGGCCATCAAGTTCATCGGGCATGACCCTGGCCGAGGTTACTGCCTGAAGACCCTGTATGCAGGGCTTGGCGATCTTTCCCTCGGCCATGGCCCAGGCCAGGGGTACACCATGCGCACCATGGCCGCCGGACTCTGGGCGGCCTGGCATGCCGAAAGTTTTGCCGATGGCCTGCTGCCGGTCATCAACAGCGGCGGCGATGCAGACACCAACGGCGCAGTGGCAGGAGCCCTGCTTGGCGCCAGATTCGGCGGGAGCGGACTGCCGCTGCGATGGGTCGAGGGGCTGGTCAATCGGGAGCGGCTGGATGCCGCATTGCAACGCATGCAGCCAGTCCTTGGAAATGAACGATGAGCGATGCGCGTTTGCTCTACTTCGCATACGGGTCAAACCTGAATGCTGACGATCTGCGCCAATGGTGCCTGTCGGAGGATTGCCCCAACCCTTTGCCCCGGAAGGGAACCCCTGCATTCCTGCCCGATGCTGAGCCGGTGTTTCCCTTGCATTCGTCACGCCGGGGCGGGGGTGTTCTTGGATGGCGCAAGCGGGTGGGCCATGTGCTTCCAGGGGCTCTCTTCAGTGTGTCGGAAGCCGACCTGGCAGTGCTGGACCTAAAGGAAGGCGCTCCGGCGGTCTACCGGCGCGAGACCATTGAGATACTCCTGCCTGACGGTTCGGCGGTCCCGGCAGTAGCCTACAATCTGCCGAGCGCCCGATTGAACGAACATGTCCCTCCCGATCCCGGGTATCTCGAAGCCGTGGCCGCCGGGCTGAAGGATTACGGCCATTCGGTGAGCCATCTCGCGGCCGCCGCGCAAAGGGCCGACGCTGCCCAAGGGGTGCCGTTGTTCTGCTATGGCACACTCATGCGCGGGGAAGCCCTGCACGGGTCGATGCGCTCGCTCGGCGCACGGTTCCTCGGCGAGGCCGATGCCCATGGGATGCTCACCGATCTGGAGGCGTTTCCAGGCTTCCTCCCGGGCGGCAAACGGCGAGTCCATGGTGAGTTGTTTGAATTCTCAGACCGCGGAGCCGCCCTGTCCCTGCTGGATCGTTTGGAAGGATTTCGCGGCTACGGGCAGCCGCATTCCCTATACAGGCGGGTCCTGATCCGGGTGCGGACCAGGAATGCAACCCCCCTGGCCTGGGTTTATGCCATTTCCCATGACAGCGGTGTGGTGATTGAATCAGGGGATTGGAGAAGGCGGCAACCAGTTGGGCCTCGCTGATAATGTGAGGCCCAGCAACGCGCTCGACCATCCTAAAAACCAACAGATCTTCTCACCGGCGACCAGATCCGCACAAAATAATTCAGTATTTTCGCCTCGAAAAATCGTTCCGGAATATGGAAGATATCAGCACTATTCTCCTTGAAAAACAAGGGGAAAGTTATGAAGGGTCTCCATTCATATCCCGCGCCAATTTTTACCTTAAAACCTTCCAACGACATTCTCTTCATGCGCAAGAAGTGCGCAGAATGGTTGATCCGTTGCCTGGATTTCCAGGATTCGGTGATAGGTGAGCTTTTCGAAGTCCTGGAGTGGACCCTGGGGCGGCCTTTGGACGAACTCGCGGGCAGCGTTCGCCAGTGGCTTGCAGGCAGCAAGGGGAGGACCCTTGGCCCGCTGAAGCGGGAACGCATCGAAGATGCCTTGGCCGAAATCGATGAATGCCCCAGTGTCGCAACTGAAGCGTTGGACGCTGTGGCGGACTTTGCGCCGCAGAGTCTGCTGCGGGTACTCGCCACCCATGCGCGCTTGGCCCTCTTCGAGTATATTGAGCAGAACCTATACCAGGGCGAGAGCGACTTGGAACGCTGCCTGGACCAGTTCAGGAAACTTCTCGGCCTGTCCGCCCACGAAAGCGAGCTCTGCCTGCTGCTCTACTGCAAAGACAAAGTCCATTCCTGGGACCGCTACTTTGAGGACGAGTTCGGAGCCACGCAGACACTCGGGCGAAACAAGCTGTGTCACACCCTAGGGATCAGCTTGGCTGAACTGCGACGGATTATGTCCGGCAAACTCGTCAAGTTGGACATTATGCGAACCGATTCGTGCCTCAGCTTGAGTTCCAGCTATATCGCGTTTCTTGAAAACGGTGATGCGGACGACCTGACTCGCGAGTTGTTCTCGGTGCAGAAGGGTGACACCCTGGCTTTGGCCGATTACGCCCTGGACCCGGCGGAAATAGGGCACGTCTGTTCCCTGCTCGGCAGCCCCGGCTCGACGACTCCCACCCATATTCTGCTTTACGGCGCCCCCGGAACCGGAAAAAGCAGTTTTGCCCGCTCTCTGGCCCGGAAGCTGGGGTTACAGGCCTATAGCGTTGCCTTGCCAGAGGACAACGACCAGGAGACCCGACGGACCGGAATCGAGGCGTGCCTGAACATCACCGCGAATGGATCCACCGGGCTTGTCGTGGTGGACGAGGCCGACAACCTCCTCAATACTATAATGTCCTTTCTTTTTCTGGGACAGGGCCAGGACAAGGGGTGGCTCAATGAACTCCTGGAGCGGCCGGGCGTACGCATGGTCTGGATCACCAACAGCATCGATGGAATCGAACAATCCGTGCGCAGGCGTTTCGCCTACAGTGTTCAGTTCCAGTCGCTGGGCATCAAGCAGAGGGTCCGGCTCTGGAGGAACGTGCTCAAGAAGAACAAGGCCACTGACCTCCTTGATCCGGATCAAACCGAAGAATTCGCCCAAAGATTTAAACTGTCCGCGGGGTATGTCGACTTGGCCGTGAAAAAGGCGCTGGAATCCAAAAACCGCCAGCCGCCTCAATTCCGGAGGGCAGTGGAATTGTCGTTGAAGGCGGGGCTGACGCTCGCCAACGACGGTGCGCCGACAGAGGCCGCACGAACTATGGACCGCAACTATTCGCTGGAAGGGATCAACGTGGGTTGCGACCTTGACGGCCTCATGACCAGACTGGAGCGCTTCGATCGCAGCCTGCGGGACAAAAAGGCTCCGCACGCCAACATGAATTTGCTGTTCTACGGCCCTCCCGGAACCGGGAAAACCGAATTAGCCAAATATGTTGCGCAGCGGCTGGAACGGGAGCTGATCACAAAACGCGCCAGCGAGCTGCTCGGACCCTACGTCGGCATGACGGAGCAACGCATCGCAGAGGCCTTCCGGTCTGCGGAAAGAGATGAAGCAGTGCTCCTGATCGATGAAGCGGACAGCTTCATCTTCGACCGAAGCCTGGCCGTCCGGTCCTGGGAAGTGACCGCGGTGAACGAATTCCTGACCCAAATGGAGAGATTTCGCGGGCTCCTTATCTGCACCACCAACAGGATGGAGCAACTGGATTCCGCCTCCATACGCCGCTTCAACCAAAAAATCGGCTTCGATTACCTCACGGGTGACGGCAACGTCGTATTCTACCGGCGCATGTTGGCACCCCTTGTTCATGGCAGGCCAACAAAGGTCGTGCTGAATCCGCTTTGCCATTGTTCCAACCTTGCTCCCGGGGATTTCAAGATTGTGTGTGACCGATTTTCGTTTTATTCCAAAAATGAACTAACGCATGAGACCCTTGTCCAGGCCCTACTGGAGGAGTCTCAAATCAAGGCAAACCGGAACAGGACAAACCCCATCGGCTTCAACCGTCCATCCCGAAAGTGAGGGGGACATGCCCGCCAAGCAGGATCCATATGCCAGCCCGGCCCAGAAAGCCGTCAGTTTGTACAGCTTGCTGCTTTTCACGGGCAAGCGCTACTTCTTGTCGGAATTGGCTGCTGAACTGGACTGTTCCAAACAGACGGTGCTGCGGATGATGGAGCAGCTGGAACGGGGCATGGGGATTTCCCTGGAGACAGGGAAAGAGGGCAACCGACGATGGTTCAGGGTGAAAACGCCACGAACGAAACCGCAGGTGGCGTTGGATCCCGATGACATCAGCAAACTTCTGCTCTGCAGGGACTTGGTTCGCCACCTTCTCCCCAAGCCGATCCTCAAGAAACTCGATGAAGTTGTGGCCAAGGCCACGGTTTTGCTGCCGAACATGGAGGATCGCTCGACCGCCCTTGATTGCCTCGGGGGAATCATGGTCAAGGGAGGTATCGACTACACGCCCTTTGAGGCGAGCATCGAGACCCTCCTGGCCGCCATCCCGCGAAAGAAGGTCTGCGAGGTCCGCTACAAGAGCTTCAACGCCGATGCCGCAAAGGTTCGCTACTTCGCCCCCATGCGTCTCACGGCCTATCGCGAGGCGCTATATGCGGAGGGATGGTCCGTGGACCCGCGTGGCAAGCCAAGGCAGAAACACCGGATGGTCCTTGCCGTACACCGCATGGAAGGGGCCGAACCGACCAGGCTGACTCATGATTTTGAGCCGTGGTCCTCGCCGGAATATTTTGGGTTCCCTGAATGTGAGCCGTATCGGGTCAAGGTCGCCTTGTCCGAGTCCGCCGCTCGGTATGTCCGCGAGCGGAAGTGGAGCGATGACCAAGCATTCCATGAGCACGCGGACGGCAGCGCTGTGCTGGAATTCACCGCACAAAGCCGCAGCGAAGTCGTTTCCTGGGTGTTGTCCTTTGGCGGCGAAATGGAGTTGTCTTACCCACATGAACTGCGGAATGAAATTATGCTAATCGCAGAAAACATATTTAAAATATACAATAAAAATTAATATAGACGCCACAAACAATAAATAAAATTGTGCAATGGAAGGAAAGATCGAAACTTGACTAAATTGATTGCACATAAATTTTCACAATAAATTATAAAATTGCACAGGAAAACAAATGCATAAATGCATAGTACAAGGCGATTGTGATGGATTATGTGGAATATATTCAGCACTAAATGCAGCAAATGCTTTACTTAAAATGGATAAAAAAGATCATGAAATATTGTTCAAAAAAATGGTTTGCTCAATTGCTGACAGAGAAAACTTTGCCTACACAATTATAAATGGAATAAATGCAATACAAATGGGCAAGTTGGTTGAGATAATAATTCAATATGCTAAAAAGTACTATAAGGCGCAGGTTGTTAAAAAAATACTTAGCACGGATAATAATAATGCTGCAGGCGTTTGGCGAAATCTCTCAGATTTTATAAATGCAAATGATGGTCGCTACCGCGTCATAATAGTTGGTCTCGAAAACAAGTATGAACATTGGACATGTATCAGCAGAATAACAATGGCAAGTTTGCATCTCATTGATTCTTCAGGGATGAAGATAATAAAAAAGTCGGCAATGACGACTGGCAAAACTGTAAAAAAAAATTATAGGATTGTTCCTGGCGAAGCATGTGGATTATATATAAAGTAATAATATTAGCCGGTAAAGAAATTAGATGATTCATATTGGACTTCGGACATAATTCAAAGTAAAACGCATGCAATGGATTGACTTCTATATATCAGCAATAATATTCGACTGACAATGCTTACTAGCATTGTTTTTTTATATATTGTATTTATTCTTAAATTGGTTGCACTTCAAATACTATGTAACATTGTTTCTACTTATACCATGCGTGCGATTAAGTGGGTTGAAATGGCAAATGAAGATTTGGATTACACGATCACATATACAGCAATAATGCCAAGAATCAGTCGACGTGCTCCTAGAAAATAAATTTTCAACCTTGGCAAATCACATGCGCGAGGAAAATCTATGAAAGAAATTGATTGGGCGAAGAAAATAGCAAAAAGGTTAGATGAAGAACTCAAGAAAATTAGCGAATGTTTTCATGCAGAGCCATCAAAAAAATTAATATATGCAAATGAAGTGTTCCAGTATACAAGTCATAATGATATTGCAAGTAAAGAAAGAAAGCACGACTATAGGGCGCGTGATTTTGAAACTGACATATTAATTTATGAATCAAATGGTGACAGTTGGAAGCCTCGTATTGTTATTGAAACAAAAATGAAAAGGATAACTACACATGATGTAATAACATATAGTAAAAAATCAGAAAATCATAAGTATGTTCACCCATATTTACGATATGGAATATTTATAGGCAATAGGGTTGGCATACCAGGACGCCTTGTTCGCCATGGAAATGAATTTGATTTTATGATATCTTATATTAAGGAATTACCGAGTGCTAATGAATGGGGAAAAACTATGGAGGTCATTCATAGTGAAATTGAAGCTTCAAAAAATATAGAAGAAAAACTGTATAGCAATAAAAAGGTAAAGAAAACATTTATTTTGCACCGCCCCTTGGTTACATATTAATTACCAACAGGGCCACGGTTCACCTTAATCGACTTCACGCTCCTCTTGAGTCTCCCGGTAAACAGGCCGGGCTGGGGCATTTGTGGTAACCATATAGATATAGACGCCCCCACTCCAGGGCATGATCAGGACGCCGGATTCTCGACTCCGCACACCAAGCGCCGGCCCCAAAGCCTGGGCAAGAAGCCCAATCGATTCTGGCCAACTCAATGAAAACAAATAGGCAATATACTCCAATGTCAGAGACACCAGACACGCCGCCGGTGAGATTCAAAGGCACTCTAGGCCTGCCGGCGCAGCGCGTTGGGTATGTAGCTCCACAACCTACAGATGGGATGCAGACAGGTTGGTCCGAGTGAAAACAGTGCCCCCCGGAAGGATTGGGCCTCGGTGAGGCTCATTTCCTCGGCAGCCAGATACCACGGACTCAGCTTGTCCTGAGGCAAAACCAGTAAAAATTCTCACATCGGTCCCAGGTTGAGGTCCCCTTCAGGGTCATCTGCAGGGACCAAGTGACTCTTATCGGCAACTAATCTCGTTTACGGAAACTTTAAATTTATTCTGCCGATTCCCAATGTCCCCCCATTGTCCCCCCAGCTTTTTTGGCAAAAGAAAAAGGCCTCGCGGTTTTCGCCGCGAGGCCTTGCCATTCCTTGGTACCGGGGGGGGGA
>DNYQ01000196.1:2046-2501 GCA_003506745.1 Syntrophaceae bacterium | reverse complement strand
TCGCTGAAACCCCGCCTGGGCAATCCACCGCCCCGCATCATGGAGACCGCCGCCGGTATGCTCAACGCCGTAGGCCTGCAGAATGTCGGCGTGGATGCGTTCATCGAAGAGAAGCTTTCCTTTTTGAGAAACTATAACGTGGCCGTGATTGCCAATATCTACGGCGAAAGCTATACGGAATATGCACAGGTTGCCGGAAAACTCAGCGCTGCGCCGGGTGTTCACGCGCTGGAAGTCAATGTTTCCTGTCCCAATGTGAAAAAGGGCGGATTGAGTTTCGGCGCCGATCCGAAGGCGGCGGCGGAAGTGACACGCCGCGTGAAAGCCGAAACGCATCTGCCCGTGATCGTGAAGCTGACGCCCAACGTTACGGATATTACGGTCATTGCACGGGCTGTGGAAGAGGCAGGCGCGGATGCGGTCTCTTTGATCAACACGTTAACCGGCATGTCCAT
>DNYQ01000196.1:0-2029 GCA_003506745.1 Syntrophaceae bacterium | reverse complement strand
ATTGATGGTATGCGGCGCTATTTGCAGGAAAATAAAATTAAAAGCATAAAAGATATCGTTGGGTCGCTGCGAACGTAAATATTTTATCTTTTAGTCAGGGTCTCGTGTGACCTTTATGCATGTTATCAGGTCCGTAAGGCAGGCACAACTAATGAGCTAAAAAGAAGGTCACTCGAACTACGCACTATATTTTTTTGTGGTTTTCCAAGCTGTTTTGGTTCAATCGAGGGACGATTAAACCGGCAAAGGTATTGTCTTCCGCCGGCGGGGGCAGGGGGTGGTAGGCGCTGAGAATGAAGAAATCAAACGCATTGATGATCTGTCTATTGATTCTGCCAATGCTGCTCGCTTGGCCTGTCTTTGCGGCGGCCAATCCAAAACCGGAGCGTCACGGCGAGATTAAAAAGGGCATACAGGCCGAAGCGGCCTGCGCCATTGTCGGCATGAGCGCCGAACAATCGCAACTAACCGCCTTGCAGCGGGCAAGAGTGGCGGCCATCGAGCAGGCTGCCGGTGTTTCCGTAACCGCAGTAACGCTGGTTACCAATTTCACCCTTGCCGCCGATTTCATCAAAACGTATTCACGCGGCTTTATCGTAGCCGAGAAAGTGACCTGGCTGCCTTTGGGGCAGTATCAGAAAGATTCATCCACCGCGCCCATTCCGGAATATCGTGTCAAAATCGTCGCGGACGTCTATATCCCCAAACGAAAAACAAAGATCCTGGGGCTTACAGCCAATCTTAACAATGTCGTTTTCCGCTCCGGCGAGAAAGCAAAAGTAACGGTCAAAACAAAAAGCGCGGCAAGAATTGCGCTATTCAATATCATGGCCGATGATACCGTCGCGCTCCTGTTTCCCAATGCCTATGCGAAGGAAAACAAGCTTGCCGCCGGGGAGAATTTTGTCTTTCCTGCCAGGGATGCGAAAGTAGAGTTGGAGATGCAGACCCTTGCCGGTCATAAAAAGGATGCCGAGGCCATTTTTGTCATCGCGTGGGATGAAGCGCGGAAAATCAATATTCTGCAATACTTTGCGCCGGGCGAAGCAATCCCCATGAGCGAATTTTTTGCAAGGCTTTCGGAAATCATCGATCAGTGTGAAGATCGGATTCTGCCCTATGAAGTCGTAGCGCAATAAAATGATCGATTTTGGTTCCCAAGTCCCAGCTTGGGAACTTAATAACAAGAGCGATTGCANNACCCCTGCCTATTACGCGCCAGTTTTCTCTTTCTTTGTATGTTGCGTGGGTAAGCCGCGGGTACCAGGCTAAAGGTAAAGTAATTGTCCTTCCGTCACTGAGATCAGCAATTAAGCTATCTTCGGTAAAAGAGACTCTTTCTATCAATGACTTACTTATTTCAATCGCCAAAGTATTCATGCCACGACCTCAAAAAATCTTCTGCGTTATCTTGTATTATTCTCTGCAACTGCGCTATTTCGCGCCTGTTAAACCAACCGCTGGAGTGCAGTCTTACAGGATCAAGCCAAAATTTAGCCACCTTGTCTTCTCTTTCTACATGCACGTGTGGCGGCTCGTTGCCGTCTCCGGCATAGAAGAAAAACCGGAATGATTCTATCTTTGCAATGGTCGGCATCTAATATCCTGTAAAGTATTGATTAAAATAATATATTCAAATTAAGAAGATGTCAAGGAGAAGCAGGAGTTATGATAGGAGAGTCCATAGCAAACAGCATAAGAAAGATAACAGGCAAAAACAAATAATATTTTGATTTTAATGAAATATTGGTGTAAAAAATTCCGCACTACCGTTAAGCATGAATTAGTGAATCTGCTGACATAAAGATTACGCGAACTCTTCGCTCCCTATTTGAGGTTGAAGATGATAAAAAAGAAAACTTACTTGCTGTTAGTTTTACTGCTGACGGTGTTGACGGCGCTGAATGCATTTGCGGCGGAATTAAAAAACGAGCGGGCCCAACAGGAGGGCAACCGCCTGGTGATAACCTACGATCTGGAGGGGAAGGAGAAAGATGTGGAAGTCAGCCTGACCATTACCGTGGAAGGG
>DNYQ01000007.1:3490-6463 GCA_003506745.1 Syntrophaceae bacterium | reverse complement strand
TGATGGCCGATATCGGCGTTGCCTTTCTGCTTTTCACAATCGGCATTGAAATCCGGCTGTCCCGCTTTTTGAAGAATTTATCCGAAATTCTTCTAACGGGCGGTATGCAGATCCTGTGCACATTCATCGTCGGCCTGGCGATCGGGCTGGCGATGCAGCTGAGCATCGGCCAGTCTGTCTTCATCGGCTTTATTCTGGTTCACAGCTCTTCGGCTTTGATCTTAAAGATTCTGAAAGACCGCGACGACGAAAATTCTCCACAAGGAAAAATTTCCATCGGCGTCATTTTGTTTCAGGATGTGATGGTCGTTCCGATGATGCTCTTGATTCCCTTCCTGGTCGGGGGCAGCGGGCCTGACGCCCTGATGATTATCTGGAAACTGGTCAAATCCATCCTCATCATNNCTGTCCGTCTTTTTCGTTTCTTTCGGCATGATTCTCAACCTGGATTTTCTGCGGGAAAACACCGGCTATATCATCACGATTTCACTGATGATTATCCTGATCAAGGCCACCATCGTCTTCGGGCTGGTTAAATGGATGAGATACCCCTTGCGCGTTGCGCTGCTTTCGGGTGTCTTGCTGTCTCAGATTGGTGAATTTTCTTTTGTTCTGGCGTCTCAGGGCTTCGAAAATAAAATCATCTCCAATGAAATCTATCAGACTTTTATCGGCGCCTCCGTTTTAACTTTTATGGTTACCCCGCTGCTGGTTTCACTGGTTTATTATTTATTAACCCGAAAAAATATTTTTAACCCGGCCCGACAGGGCCTCCATCCCGATGAACGCATCCCGGTATCCAATCACGTCATTATTTGCGGTATGGGACTCAACGGCAGAAATCTGGCCAAGGTGCTTAAAGACACGGCGATTCATTACGTGGTCATCGATCTCAACTTTCAGAAAATTAAAAAAGCAAAAAGCAAGGGAGATAAAAACACCATCTGGGGCGACGCCTCCAGCGTAGAAATTTTGCGGCGCGCCAGTGTGGAGGCCGCTCGCGTGATGGTCATCGCCATTTCCGACCGTTTTCTCACCAAAAGCTGCCTGCAAAACGCCAAAGCCATCAACCCGAAGCTGCATGTGATTGTCCGGACGAAGTATCTTGCGGATATTGAAGAACTGCTGGCGCTGGGCGCCGACGACGTCATTCCCGAAGAATTTGAAACCTCCATCCAGATCTTCAGCCGCGTTCTCAAAATGTTCCATATTCCCAACAGCATTGTCCTGGCGCAGGGCAATATTATCCGGAATAAATCCTACGGCGTTTTCCGCGACGTCCGCTACACGCAGGAAGCCTTCGACCAGATCGGTCAGATCCTGGCGCAGGGAACCATCGAAACGTATTTTATCGGCCCCGGAAATCCGATCATCGGCAAAAGCATCCGGGACGTTAACCTCAAGGCCGAATCCGACGCGATGATCATCAACATCATCCGCAAAAACCAGACCATCACGAATCCGCCCAGTGAATTTGTTTTTGAGGCGGAGGATCAGCTGATCCTCTTCGGCAGCCACAGCGCGATTGATCTCGGCCTGAAAATACTGGACGGAAGCTTATGACACCGCGTTCACATCATCAGACTAAATCGATAGAGGGAGAAAAAATGGATATTTTAGCAAGCAAACAAAACGGAATTCTGACCATTGAATTCAATCGGCCCGACAAGAAAAATTCCATCACGTCATCCATGTACCAGATGATGGCCGACGCCATCAAGGACGGGGAAGCGGATTCATCGGTGCGGGTCATCTTGTTTCGCGGCAAGCCCGAAGTTTTTTCGGCGGGCAACGACCTGGATGATTTTTTGAATGCCAGAGAAGACCTTGCGGAAAGGCCTGTGGCCCAGTTTCTGCGCAATCTCAGCATGGCATCCAAACCCGTCATAGCCGCCGTGTCCGGCATGGCCATCGGGATCGGCATGACGATGCTTCTGCACTGCGATCAGATTTACGCGGCCGAGCATACCAAATTTTCGATGCCGTTTGCTAAGCTGGGGTTGTGTCCGGAATTTGGCTCCAGCAAGTTGCTGCCGGAAATGATCGGCTATCCCCGAGCAGCCGAATTGCTGCTTTTCGGAGAATCCTTCTTTGCCGAACAGGCCTTCGAAATGGGGCTGATCAATAAAATCCTGCCGGCGGCGGATCTGCTGCCCTATGCTTACGCGCAGGCGGCAAAACTGGTCGTGCTGCCGGCATCATCCCTGCGCACCACCAAACGCCTGATGAAAGCCCGCCTTACCGAATCGGTGGTGGCTCAGATGTTTGAAGAAAATACATATTTCAGCGCCATGCTTCAGTCACCGGAAGCCAAAGAAGCCTTTACCGCATTCTTTGAACGGCGCAAACCGGACTTTTCAAAATTCAGATGAGCATCCGATTTGAGGTGAAATATGCGCCAGGACGAACAGGTCTCCCGGTATGAAGTCAACCGCAACGTGAGGATGGTCATCACCCGTCACGATGCGGATCTGACAAGAATAGACTACTCCTTTATGGGCAGCACGATCTATTTCAACGGAGATCTGGTCAGGCCGAACGGGGATTTTACCGCACAGGAAATTGAAAACATCGCCAAAGAGCTTTCGGCCCTGCCCCACGTGCGAAGTATTCAATTTGATCTCAACAACTGGCTGGTGGACGCTTCGGGCGATTCCTGGCAGATCAACCGTGTCAAAAAAACGGCCGGCCCCAGAGAGACAGCTCATCAGACCGGCGTTTCCGACGACACAACCGTCATCATCGAAAAGGAAGAAGGCCTGCAGGATGTCATCGACGACATCGAAAAGACATTGAAAAGCAAAGACTGACTTTTGCAGGCGCCCTGACCGAACATTTTCGTTTTGCATCAGGCAGATAATGTGCTATAGGGCTCCTTCGTTATTTTGAGAATCATGCGCCCATGGCTCAGCTGGATAGAGCGCCAGACTACGAATCTGGATGTCGCAAGTTCGAATCTTGCTGGGCGCACCA
>DNYQ01000007.1:0-3471 GCA_003506745.1 Syntrophaceae bacterium | reverse complement strand
GCCAACCAGAAAGTTTACGGGACTTTTAAATCCCGCCTTCAGCCCTATGGTTTGACGCCCATGCAGGGGCTGGTTCTGCATGCTCTCTATGAAGAGGAAGGTCTTTCCGCCGGAGAACTGGGAAAGAGATTGTCCCTGGACAGCGCCACCCTTTCCGGCGTTTTAGACCGGATGGCGGAAAGCGGCTGGATCACCAAGACCGCCGTCTCGGCGGACAGACGCGTCCTGAATATCCAGCTGACGGGAAAGTCACAGAATTGCCGTGAAAAATTTGTTAAAGACACCGAAGCGTTGAACCAGGAAATCCTTTCCATATTCAGTACGGAAGAAAGACTGCTTTTGATGAGAATGCTGAAAGATTTGCGGAAATAAATCGTCCGTTTAATATTTAGCATGCAAGATAAAACAGGCAAGCACGGAGGGCAGGATGTCCAACAAAACAAAGGAAACGAGAAGAATCAGAAAAACTGATTACCCAACAACCGACTACGAAAGGATCTTTCATCCGAAGGCAATTGCCATCTTGGGCGTCTCCGCGGATGAAAACGGCGTCGGCTTCGGAACCGGTATGCTCCGCGCCACCATGGCGATGGGATACGAAGGAACCATATACCCCGTCAATCCCAAGGGAGGAACAATTTATGGGCTGGAAATTTACAGGAGTGTGGAGGATATTCCCGGCCCGGTTGATTTTGCCGTCATCGCGGTGAACGCGCGGTATGTCCCGGAATCTCTGGAAACGTGCCTGAAGATCGGCGTGGCCGGCGTGGAGATTCTCTCCTCCGGCTTCAGTGAACTGGGCACCGAAGAGGGAAAAGAGCTGGAGCGGAGGATTCAGGACATCGCCGCCCGGGGCATTCGCGTGGTGGGCCCCAACTGCTTCGGCATCTACTGTCCGGCCAGCGGCATCACGCTGTTGCCGGGGCCGGATCTGTCGCGGGAAACGGGGCCGGTGGCGTTTGTCGCGCAAAGCGGCGGCATGTCGATCGACTTCGCTCACGCGGGAAAATGGCTGGGGGTCCGCTTCAGCAAAATGATCAGCTTCGGCAACGGCGCGGATTTGCGCGAAGCGGAGCTGCTGCATTATCTGGCCCGTGACCCGGAAACCCGGGTCATCTCGATGTACATTGAAGGCATTAAAGACGGAGAGCGTTTTTTCTCCGAACTTGCGGCCGCCACGTCCAAAAAACCGGTCATTGTTTACAAAGGCGGCCTTTCCGCGGCCGGCGCCAGGAGTGTGGCCAGCCACACCGCGTCGATGGGCGGAAGCCGCGTCATCTGGCAGTCGATTTTAAGACAGGCGGGGGCCGTTCAGGTGAACGATACGGAAGAGATGGCGCAGGCCAATCTGGCCTTTGCGATGCTGCCGCCGAAAGCCTTTCGGGGAATTTCCATCGTGGGCGGCGGTGGCGCGATCGGCGTAACCGCCTGCGACACGGCCGAAACTTACGGCATCGAGATTCCGGCGCTGCCGCCGGAACTCCAGGAGCGAATCGGGAGCGTTTTGCCCAAGCCCGGCTCCAGTGCGATCAACCCGATTGACGTCGCCAACCCTTTTGTCGGGCCGCAGGCCCTGAAGGAAGTGCTTCTCGGCGCGGCCCAGGATGAGCGGATCGAACTGCAAATCATCGTATCGCTCCTTTTTCACTACAAGGGCCTTGCCCGGGCATTCGGCATCCCCATTACGGAAGCCGCCCCCTACAAGGAACTGACCCAGTGCGTCCGCGACGTCATCGACCAGACCGGCAAGCCGGTGATTGCCGTGCTGCCCAACATGACCCGCGGCACGGAAAGCATGGATATCACGGAGCTGATCGCCCTGACGCGGCAGGAATACCTTTCCCGCGGCATTCCGGTCTTCGACGAGCTGCACGACGCCATCCGGGCGATTTCCCATGTCAACAACTACTATGGAGGAAAAATAAAATGAAAAACGAAAAAGCCGCGAAGATCATCGACAAAGCCCTGAAACAGGGCCGCAAAACGCTCTCGGAACACGAGGCCAAGCAGGTTCTGGCCGCCTATGACATTCCGGTCACAAAAGAAGTGCTGGTCGGGGACAAAACCGGTCTGGAAAAAGGCCTGAAGAAAATCGGCTTCCCGCTGGTGATGAAAGGCTGCTCTGCGGATATCGCCCATAAGACGGAAAAAGGTTTGATTCATGTGGACGTCCGCACGGCAACGGAGGCAAAAAAGGCGTTTCGTGAAATTCTGGCCGGCATGGAAGGTTTTGAAGGCGGCGTTCTGCTGCAGGAAATGGTTAAGGGCCGGCGTGAATTGGTCATGGGGCTGACCCGCGATCCGCAATTCGGACCCTGCGTGATGTTCGGTCTGGGCGGCATCTTTACGGAAATCCTCCGCGACGTCGCTTTCCGCAGAGCGCCTCTGGAAATCCGGGACGCGAAAGAGATGATGCAGGACATCAAAGGCCGCAAGATTCTCGACGCGGTGCGCGGCATGGAAGCGGCGGATCAAAAAATGCTCGTTGACATGCTCATCAACGTCGGACGCATCGGGCTGGACTTCGACGACATTATGGAAATCGATCTCAACCCGGTCATTATCTCCGGATCAAAACCGGTGGTGGTGGATGCGCTGATGGTGCTGAAGTAGGGTTTCAGGCTGAAGACTGAAGGTTACGGGATTGCTTTACGGTTTTGGCTTTGGTCTCTTCATCGCCATTATACTTGATCTAAATCAGTATATTTTCTATCCGTTGCCATTCTCGCTCGTTGCAAAATGGGCTTTGTCTGGAATTACGGAGTTCACCTTAATTGGCCTGATTGCAGGCTCGATTCACTCGTCGCTCATTGCCCGTTGCTCGTTGCGGCTTGAATGAAACGGCGATGGGCTTCAATTTTCATTGACAAGCATCCTTCATCCGGCTTAAATACGCAGCAGTATTTAAGGATTCTCCTCGACAGATCTCTTCCGCCGGACATGAAATATGACAACATCAACAAAAAAGGACTGCCGGAGCGATTACAAGATTTCTTTTAAAAGGGAGGATTTTAATTTTTTCGTTGACCTGTCAGGCGAATTCGGTCTGAAAAACCTGACAGCCTTTACCGGCGACATCAAACGCGAAATTTCCAGTCAAAAAGTTCAAAACATTGCCATTGATTTTTCAAAGGTCTGTTACCTGGACAGCGCGGCAGCCCTGGCCTTTGTTCAAATTGAGAAGGAGGCCGCCGCTCAAAAAATCACATGCCGGCTGATCAATTTAAACGCCGAAGCCAAGGGAATTTTCAGCGTTATTCACGGGGACGCGCTGACCCGCTTGCCCTTCAAGTCGGAAAAATCTCATGAGGGCTTAATTCGTCAGGTCGGACAGGCTTCCCTGGTTCTCGCCCGGGATTTTGTCAATTTCGTAACGTTTATCGGCGATCTGCTGTTCGCTCTTGCCCACACCTTGAGACATCCCCGGTCCCTGAGAGGAAAAGACGTTCTTTTTTACGTTCAGCGGGCGGG
>DNYQ01000043.1:1275-3036 GCA_003506745.1 Syntrophaceae bacterium | reverse complement strand
AGTTTTTGTTGTTGCCACCCTATCCTGCGCACCCACAAACAGCTCCCGTCACCGTGAAGGATCCAACGTGGGGCAGGAAACCAACTTAACCGTTCAGGATGAACAACGCCTGACCAAAGAAGCGCTTCCAAAAATGCGGAAGGATTATCCCTCCGCCAACAATCAGGAGCTGCAAAAATACATTTCAACCCTGGGCATGAAAATCGTGAACGCCAACAAACTGGAAGGGAACCCCTATCATTATAATTTTACTGTTGTTGATGTGGCAGACGTCAATGCATTTGCGATGCCGGCCGGAACCATCTTCGTAACGGCTCCGCTGATCGCAATGGCCTCCAATGAGGCGGAGCTGGCCGGCGTCATCTCGCATGAAATCGGTCATGTCGTCGCCCGCCACTCCGCCGAAAGGATGTACGCTATGGAAAAAGCCCAGAACAAAACATGGATATATGCCGGCGGCGGTGCGGTTCTGGGCGGGGTTGTAGGCTATGCGGCGGGCGTGGCCCTTTGCGCCGAGGGTGATTCAAGCTGTCGCGCCAAAGCAGCCGTTATCGGAGGAGCCGTTGGCGCAGGCGGCGGGTATCTGGCACAGAAATATACTTTCCTGGTGAATTCACGGGAAGACGAAATGGAAGCGGATCGATTAGGATTCAGGTATTCCGTGGCCGCGGGATACGATAAAGACGAGGTCGGTAAATTTTATGAAAAGCTTTTGGCCATGGAAAAAGGCGGCAGCAAAAATGACAGCGGCGTGCTGAAAAGTCTTTCCGACGCGATGAGCACACACCCGCCCAGTGAGGAAAGAGTGCGGCAGATGAAAGAACTGGCCGCGCAAAGCCCTGATAAAAAAGCCATCACCAACACGGCGGATTTTAAAAGAATTAATAAAATTGCCGTAGCTTTCAGTAAAAAATAAAGAGGTTATCGTAGCAAAGACGGAAAATCAAACACAACCGGCATCCGGCAAGCCCGTATAAAAAACCACCACTGAAGGGTGGCAAGACTCCTTGTTCTATCGTAACATCATGCGTCCTAAAGATTCCCGGCCGCGTTTTCGATAGCCTTCTTAATCGTATCCAGTCTTTCAGAGCTCATTTTCACGGAAATGCCCATGACCAGCGTGCGGCCTAAAATGTCTTCCGCAAAAGGGATGCTCTTGCGGTCATACTTGACCTTGCCTTTGTATTCCTTACTCTGGAACGGATATTTCTTGGAGTTAGCCGTAGAAAACGCAAGGAAATGTTCCCAGTTCGGAACATAGTGCCACTTATTGTACTTGTAGCAGGTTGTATCAACACCTTCGGCGGAAAGCAGTTTCTGGAATTTGAGCGCCATTTTTTCCTCAGGCAGATTAAACGCCAGGAATGTTGCAGAATCGCCTTCCGGATCGCGTTTGGCGCGGAACCCGACATTCGGAACGGTGGCGGCAAGGACATCCATAATCATCTTTTTATGTTTCTTCTGTTCGCCGATAAGGTAATCCAGTTTCCTCAACTGAGCCAGCCCTAATGCGCCCTGCAGTTCATTCATCCGGTAATTAAATCCCAGAATGGTTCTGCCCTCAAGCGCCCGGCCGACTTTGGGATTATGATCGTGGCCGTGATCATGATACCATTCCGACCGCAGATACAAATCCTTCTTGTTGGAAATGACCATGCCGCCTTCGCCGGTCGTGACTGTTTTCACATAATCAAAGCTGAAGGTTCCCATATCGCCAAAGCTGCCCAGTTTTTTGCCTTTGAAGCTTGCTCCGCAACCCTG
>DNYQ01000043.1:0-1240 GCA_003506745.1 Syntrophaceae bacterium | reverse complement strand
GTAAAAGCCGGGACCAGAACGTCGTCGCCGGGACCAACATCCATCGCCTCCAGGGCGACTTTGAGCGCCGACGAACCCGAGGTCACGCCCAGCGCGAATTTAACGCCGCAGTATTTCGCAAACGCTTCTTCAAACTGGCGGACTTTGAAAACGCCTTTTCTTTCCTTATCAAAATTATAACGCATCAGAATGCCGGTTTCGAGCACATCCATCACTTCTTTAATTTCTTCCTTACCAATCAGTTCCGCTCCCGCCATGTAGTTATCCTTCCTTTCTTAAAAAGCTTCCGCGTAAATCGCGATCATATCTTCTTTGGTCATCTTGCGGGGGTTATTCTCCAGCGGCCGGGCCACCGTCACCGCCACATCCGCCAGCGCCGGAAAATCCTTTTCCTTCACGCCGAAATCCCGAATCGAGGCGTCGATGCCGCAATCTTCAATCAGAGACTCCACCGCATCCACCGCCAGATAGGCCGCTTCGCGAACAGGCAATCCATCCGTGCATTCGCCCATCGCGTCGGCGATATCGGCGAATTTCTCCAACGCCCCAGGCAGATTAAATGCCATGACCGGCGCCAGCAGAATGGTGTTGGCCAAACCGTGACTGACGCCGAATTTGCCGCCCAGCGGATAGGACAGGGAATGAACGGCGGTAACGCCCGCGTTGGCGAGGCCGATGCCCGCATACAGGCTGCCCAGCAGCATCCGTTCGCGCGCGGCGATATTTTTTCCGTCGTGCACACAGGTGCGCAGATTTTCAGCAATGAGCGAAATCGCTTCCAGAGAAAACATCTCGCTCATCGGCGACGCATTGATCGAGGTGTAGGATTCGATGGCGTGGCACAAAGCGTCCAGACCGGTCTGCGCGGTAGGCGCGGGCGGCAAAGACAGCGTCAGTTCCGGATCCAGAAGCGCCAGCTCGGGATAGAGATACGGACTGTTCATGCCTTCTTTCTTTTTCAGATTTTTGCGAACAAAAACGGCGGTAAACGTCACTTCGCTGCCGGTGCCGGCGGTGGTGGGAATCATGATTTTGGGCAGACCTGCCTTCGGGACTTTATTCAGCCCCAGGTAATCCGTCGCCGCGCCTTTATTGGTGGCGATGACGGCAATGGCTTTCGCCACATCCATAGCCGAACCGCCGCCGATGCCGATCACCATATCGCATTTATTTTTGACGGCCAGCGCTGCGCCTTCGTCCGCCAACTCGATGCGGGGTTCCGGATCCACCTTGTCGTAAA
>DNYQ01000284.1 GCA_003506745.1 Syntrophaceae bacterium | reverse complement strand
CGATGTATCGCCGGACAGAAAATGATTGATATAGAGCCTTATTGCGTCATCCGCCTGTTCCACCTGCCAGCGGGACAGCTTTTTTTCTTTCGCCAAATATTCAAGAAAAAGCCTGATTCTGAGTTCAATGTTTTTATCCTTATTGTTGTTGGAAAAACACAGAAATTTGCTTGCCCACAGGGCGTAAAATGAAACATGCCCCATCGGCGCCAGGTTGTGGTCAATAAGATATTTTTGGAAATCGGGCAAAATTTTTTCCACAGCTCTCCTCCTTTTTACGCTCGACACCCTGCTGCAAGGCCATTATTAACGCTTTTATTTTCATAATGCCTATACTATATGTACTACGTATTTTATGATAATAAGCACATTATCGGTACACAATCAAGAATAATAATTGAATATTATTGAATTTTAGTGTATGAATCCTCTCAATTAATCGGGTAATTTTTATCTGGTTATGATTTTAGATAGTACGTATATTAATTGTTAGCTCCCAGGACAACAAGGCTGATCATATGAAACTTATCGCATGGAACATCAACCATCGTGCCACAGGCAAGGCGATTCCACCTGCAATGGCGGACGCCCTGGCCTTTCTTGACCCCGACCTGATCGTCCTGACGGAATATGTCCCGAGCCGATCACATTCCGATTTCAAGAAGGCACTATCGCTGAACGGCTTTTCAAACCTGCTTGTCTCAGCGTATACCCCGAAGGAGAATCACGTTCTCATAGCCTCACGGGTGAACCTTGAACCCGGTGACATCAAGGCTCCTGCGATCGCACCCTCAGTGCCCTCCAATGTTCTTCATGTGCAAGTGCCAGATTATGACCTCGAGGTTCTTGGCATCCGAGTCCCCGATTACAGCAAAGCGCCACGTATCCGACACGCTTGCTGGGATTGGATCGAAACGATAGCCGCTGAGGTCAAAGGTCGCCCTTTTGTTATCGCTGGGGACTTGAATGTAGACCCAAGCTATCCGCCGAGCAAATGCGGTAATCGAATCCGCAATCTCACCGCGCTCGGGTGGCAGCACGCTCTTCCTTCTGAGGGGGTCAGCTATTGGCCCCTCGTAGGCGACTCAGGACTAAGGCTCGATCACGCTTTTGTATGTGGCCGTTTGGAAATCACGGGTGCTCAGTACGTGTGGGAAGCTGGTTCTTATAGATTTGGAGGCCGCAATTCCGGGGCGATGTCAGATCATGCGGCATTGGTAGTAGAAATCAGCAAGCGGAAGAGCTAACAACCGCATCAACTCGGACTGGCAACTTCGCTGCGCTTCATTGCCAGCCGGTTATGCGGAGCGTTGGAAGGTATAGTATGAAAAAGTGTCCTTTTTGTGCCGAAGAGATTCAAGAAGAAGCAATTAAATGCAAACATTGCGGGGAATGGCTTCATAAAACAAGCAATGCTCCAATGGATGAAAATAGTGGAGGTCATAATTTAAAATATATCATTGGTGAGGTTACTTCAGAAAATGTAACAGCTAAACCATCTACTGAAAATAATTCGCAACGCAATAATGTCGCTAATCCTGAAGTATCAAATGACTGCGTTGACCAAACTATATCGACAAGATTGGAATTGTTGGATATGGTTGAAAAATCATTCAGGAGATTCAAAATACTATGCTTACTGATATGTTTCTTCCCTAGCGTTTTCGGTGTGGTAGTTGCGAGCATTAATCCTTCAAAGCCTTTTTTAGATATTATTTTTTTGTTAGGTGGCTTGGTAATCATAATTACAGCGTGCCTTATTTTGTATCACTTATGGTTTTGTGCCCGTCTTATTGGTAGTAATCCACTCCTTTATGTCTTAATGTCAGTTATTATGCCTATAATTATTGGAGCCATTATACCTGCCTCTAGTGCTAGCACCATTCCAGCATATTTTACTCTACCTATTGTTGGAATAATAATAGCCTATAATATTTTGAAAAAAGCAGCAGTGAAACAGGGGCTAGTCAAATTTTCAATGAACAAACGCTGGTGGCAGTTCTAAGCGGCAACGGTTTGCAATGCCGCTTTGCGTCAAAGCAAACCGCACCACAGCCGAGCTCTTTCGTTGGAATAGAAAATGAAAAAGAAACCAAAGAACTATGAAATTACACTCTGGTCCGGCATGAATGAACTTTTCCGAGCAGAGATTCCGAGCGGATGCATAACTGATCAAAAGCTGCATGACCTCCTGCGCTGTTTGGTGAGTAAGGCTGGTCTTACTTTCCAAGAAATCTGCGACTCCTACGTGAAAAAGAATACCAGGAATTATGCATCGCATCTTGAAATTACTACGGACGACAATATGACACGCACGACATATTCGTGTGGTAGTGATCCATATGCTACCGCAACAGTGAAGTATCGACCTGATGAAGAACTGAATAATCATGGGGATGAGTAAAATGAATTTTCAACAAGGCGCTATAGCCGATCGCGGCCCGCTGGGCCGCTCCGGCTCAGCTTTGCGTTGATCCTTTCAATTGGAAAGAAACACTTTACCGGACACAACAATATTGTATGTTAGGTAGGTGCAAGAGATAGAAGTTCGCAGCAACCGGATGAACCTTAAAACTTTTATGGAGGCAAAACAGGATTATCATGCAAAAAAGCTGCTTGAGGCCATTATGGGTGTAGAATAATTGGCAATAATAAACCGAGAATTTCAAAATGAATATAAGTCTATTTCCCCTCTGCCTGCCAGGTTGCCATGTATTCCCATGATTTGATCTTTGGCGTGGTATCGTCCTGACGCCAGCTTCCCGCGATTCCCAATGCTTTGACGGTCAGATCGAAGTGGCACATGGCGATGCCCATGTCGATTTCCTGCAGAGAAACGTCCCGCAGGTGCTTGTAGCCGATGGCTCGTGACAGATAAAACAAAAAAATCTTTTGGTTGGGCCCATAGATGATTCGCCAGGGCTGTTTGTTGGAGGCCGAAGGCGCCAGCCGGACATTTTCCAGCGCTTCGGCGTAAGGCCCCGCTTCTGCGGGGGCAAGCGGCGTTGAAGCATTGCCGTGAAAGAAAAGTTTGGTCCAGGGCACACGATGATCCGAGCCGGCAAATCCGCGCATGACCTGTTCGGTCAGGCTTCTGCGTTCGGCCGCGTATCCCAGGGGGGTAATGGTCGGCAACAGCTCATTTCGACGCATGCCCGCCGCGCGCCCGAAAGCGCTGATCGCAAAAGTGCCGCCCAACCAGCAGGTGTTCAAGCCCAGTCGGGTTGCCTCCAGGATGAGTTTCTCCTTGCAGTATCCGTAATCACAGGTCGCCATCGGCGCGGGGCTGATCATGCCCGCCAGATACAGCCGGGCATTTTTAATCACACCGTAGGTGCCCAGTTTTTTCCACGCTTCACGCGGCAGCGCTTCCATCGCAATCAGGGCGAAGCGCGGCGCATTCCCGAAAAGTCCGCGGTGCGGCTCATCGAGCCTTGTTTTGAAGATTTGCAGGACGTCGTCGGGAACGGCCTTGTCCGCATAAGACCGGCATGAAAAGCGTCTTTGAATGATGTCCGATATCGGCGTCATAAACCCTCCCGTAAAATTTCTATTGTCAAATATCATACGATTACTCTATACTAAACAAAAAAATTGACATCATGATTCTTTGATGCGGAGGAACACTGTATGAAGTTGGCCACCGTTGAACAAATGCGAGGAATGGATCGGTACGCCATTGAAAAATTGGGGATGGCGGAAGAAATCCTTATGGAAAACGCGGCGCACGCGTCCGTCGCTCTGCTGCAGGAGAAATTCGGCATTCACGGCAAGGCGTTTGTGATTTTCTGCGGCGCGGGCAACAATGGCGGTGATGGTCTGGCCGTGGCGCGTCTGATTAAATCGGTCGGCGGCCGGGTCAAAGTTTTTTTGACGGCTTCTCCCAAGAAATACGGCGGCGCCGCGAAAACGAACTATGATATTTTATGCAACCTGGATGGGGACATTCAACTGCTGACGAAGGCGCATGAGGCGCGCGTTGATGTCCTGCACGGCGATGCCGTGGTGGACGCGATTTTCGGGACGGGGCTGGACCGCGAGGTCAAGGGTCTGGCGGCGGATGTCATTGCGCTTATCAACGCCTGCGGCCGGCCGGTTTTAAGCCTGGATATTCCCTCGGGCATTTCCGGGGACACGGGGCAGATCATGGGGACTGCGGTCAGGGCCGATTACACCGTTACCTTCGGCCTGCCCAAACTGGGCAATATGTTTTATCCCGGCTACGAGCATTGCGGCGCGCTTCGGGTGACGCCGATTTCCTTTCCGCCGTCGCTTTATGACCGGGAAGACCTGACGGTGCAGACCAACGGCGCTGTTGTGCCGTTGCCGCCGCGTCCCGCCGAAGCTTATAAAGGGTCGATGGGCGATGTTTTGTTTATTGCCGGAGGCGCCAACTATTTCGGCGCTCCCTATTTTTCCGCCATGTCGTTTTTGAAAACGGGCGGGGGCTATGCCCGGCTGGCGGCGCCTGCATCCATCATCCCTTTTGTCGCCCAGTCCGGCCGCGAAATCGTTTATTTGCCGCAGCGGGAAACGGCCGCGCTCAGTTTGTCGCTGAAAGCCAAACCGGAATTGCTGGCGCTGGCGGAAAAGGCCGACATGGTGGTGATCGGCCCCGGGCTGTCCCTGCAGGACGAAACAGCAAAGCTTATTCGGGAACTAGCTGCCGTGATTTCCAAACCGCTTTTAATCGACGGCGACGGGTTGACCGCCGTTGCCGAGCGTCCCGAAATATTGCTGAAAAGAAAATCAGCAACCATTCTGACGCCGCACGCGGGCGAGATGTCCCGTCTGGCGCGCAAATCCGTCGCCGACGTCAATGCCGACAAGATCGGCGTTTTGCGGGATACCGCCAAAAAAATGAACGCGACGGTGGTTTTCAAGGGCGCGCACTCGCTGATTGGTTTGACGGACGGCCGGGTCTATGTCAATCTGAGCGGCAATCCCGGCATGGCGACGGCCGGCAGCGGCGATGTTTTGACCGGCTGCATTGCAGCCATGAACGGCCTGGGATTGGGTCCGGAGCTGGCGACGCGCAAGGGTGTTTTTCTGCATGGCTATGCCGGAGATCTGGCTGCGCTGGAAAAAGGACAGGACGGCATTACCGCGACCGATATTCTGGAACACCTGCCGCAGGCCTTGAAGGACGACCGGGCGGGCGTTGTGGAGTCCCAGTATTATGAACCGCAGATCATTTTATAGAACCCCGGAATGAAGGGTTAATTGCCCGGGGAGTTTAGTGGAGGCAGGATGGCCGGAAGGTTTCGCAACGCCAGGTTGGGAATGTTCCTCAATATCTGCATAGGCGGCTTCTTTGTCCTTGCCGCCGTCGTTGTGGTCGTCAGCGTTAATTACAGCATGCGCCAGCAGGCGCTCGTCGAGGCTCAGTCGAAAGCCCGCATTATCCTCGACCGAAACCTTGCCACCCATACCTACTTTTCCCGGATCATGAAGCCCAGTATTTTTGCCTGGAGCGAACCGTTCCGTTCCAAAGACTACTTCGACCATACGTGGATGTCATCCACGTATGCGATCCGCGAGATCGAGAAGTACTTCAAGGCCTTAAACCCTTCCGGATATTCCTTTAAAGATTCGGCTGTTGACGCCAGGAGCCCGGAAAACGAGGCGGATGAATATGAACGGGTATTCTTTGAAAATTTAAAAGCCGGCAAAAAGCCGGAGATGGAGTCCAAAGTCCGCATCATTGACGGGAAGCCTTATCTCGTTGTCTTGAAAAAAGGCGAAGTGATGGAGGCATCCTGTCTTCGGTGCCACAGTCGTCCCGAAAACGCTCCGAAAGGGATGACGGATTACTACGGATCGGAAAGAAGCTTTAACCGTCAGGAAGGACAATTGGCCAGTATTGTTTCGCTGCGCATCCCGCTTTCGGAAGCCTATGCGGCGGCCAATGTCTTTTCCTGGAAGCTTTCCGCCATCCTGCTGGTTGTTCTGGTCTGCCTCTTTAGCATCCAGTTCTGGTTCTACAGACGCTACCTTTTGGTGCCGCTCGAGATCATGCGGAAAAAGGCGAATGAAATCGCAGCACAAGAGGGACGTTTGGGCGAAGAACTTCCTCAACCGTTCGGCAGGGAAATCCGCGAACTCACCTCTAC
>DNYQ01000077.1:1737-3322 GCA_003506745.1 Syntrophaceae bacterium | reverse complement strand
AAAGTTTTTCCGACGCCGTCCGGCCGGTTATTTGCCCCAATGGCAGGTGGAATGAACCCCTCTCTCCGGCATTTTCCCTTGCAATGTTTTGAAGAAGTTGTAGTATTTGCCTCGTTATTTATCTGCGGAGATTGAAAAAATAATCATCTGATGCATTAAGTCCATTGTGTGAAGAGTCAAATTGAGGCGCGTTTTGGGTAAGATCAACAAGAAAGAACTCAGCGAAACCGATATTTGTGATTTATTCATCACCCCCGCGATTAAAAATGCCGGTTGGGATCCCGTCAATCAGATTCGTCGAGAAGTAACGTTGACCCCCGGCCCCGTTATCGTTCGGGGCAATATATCGTCGCGCAATAAGAAAAAGAAAAAATTCGCGGATTACGTCCTGTATCAGGAACCGGGCGTTCCCATTTCCGTGATTGAGGCAAAGGATAACAACCACACGGTCAGCCAGGGGATGCAGCAGGCGCTGCAATATTCGGAAATACTTGAAGTGCCAAGCGCATTCAGTTCCAATGGAGACGCCTTTGCATCACATAACAAATTTCCCGCCGCCGGCGAGGATGTTGAAATCCAATTTCCTTTAGAAGCATTTCCACCGCCACAAACCCTCTGGAAACGTTATAAAAAATATCGCGGCATTGAAGATCAATCGGAAGAACTCGTTTTGCAACCCTATCACACCGACAGCTCCGGCAAAGAACCGCGCTATTATCAGGTTGAAGCCATCAACCGGGTAATTGAAACCGTCGCCAAAGGACAGAAGCGGATACTGCTGGTGATGGCTACAGGCACAGGCAAGACCTATACGACATTTCAAATCATCTGGCGGTTGTGGAAAGCAAAAGTTGTCAAAAGGATTTTGTTTTTGGTTGACCGGAATTTTCTGGCCGATCAAACCTTGGTGAATGACTTCAAACCGTTTGGTTCCGTCATGACCAAAATCAAAAACCGGAAAATCGATCCGGCTTATGAAATTTATCTGGGTCTTTATCAAGCCATCACCGGGCCGGACGAAGAAGATAAAATTTTTAAAAANNTGGCGTGAAATCCTTGATTATTTTTCAAACGCCATCCAGTTGGGCATGACCGCTACACCCCGCGAGACAAAATACATCTCCAACATCACCTACTTTGGTGAACCGATTTATACCTACAGTCTGAAACAGGGCATTGCCGATGGTTTTCTGGCCCCGTATAAAGTTGTCCGCATTGATATTGACAAAGACATCAAGGGCTGGACGCCCCCGCCCGGCATGATAGACGATCTGGGGCAGGAAATTGAAGGCCGCACCTATAACCAGAAGGATATGGATCGCATCCTTGTGCTGAACCAGCGAACCAGGCTGGTGGCCAAACGCGTTATGCAACTGCTTAACGCCACCGATCCGTTTGCCAAAACCATTATCTTTTGTGAAGACATCGATCATGCTGAACGGATGCGCGTCGCCATTGTGAATGCCGCCGGGCAGCTTGCTCTTGATCATCCCCGATATGTTGTGCGGATTACCGGAGACAGCCCTGAAGGCAAGGCGGAGCTGGATAACTTCATCAGCCGGGAAAGCCGGTTTCCCGTTATCGC
>DNYQ01000077.1:0-1732 GCA_003506745.1 Syntrophaceae bacterium | reverse complement strand
GTGGTGATCTTTGAACCCAAAGACGATGAAGACCCCGTGCCGCCGGATCCGCCGGGAGAGCCTGACGATGACGATGATTTAGGCGGTGATACCGAAGGAGCGAAAAAATATGTAGTCAACGGTGTTCCCGTCAGCATCATTGCCGAGCGGATTGAATACTACGGCCCGGACGGTAATCTGGTCACCGAATCCTATCGGGATTTTACGCGCAAACAAATTCAGTCGGAGTTTGCGTCTCTGGACGATTTTCTCCGGCGTTGGAATACAACAAAAAAGAAGCAGGCTATTGTGGAGCTGTTGGAAGAGCATGGCGTTATCCTGGAAAATCTGGCCGAACTGGTGGGCAAAGAATACGGCGACTTTGACCTGATTTGCCACGTTGCCTACGACCAGCCGCCGCTTACACGAAAAGAGCGGGCGGACAATGTCCGAAAACGCAACTATTTCACAAAGTACGGCGAACAGGCCAGAGCGGTGCTCAACGCCCTGTTGGATAAATACGCCGACCGGGGCATTGAAAGCGTGGAAAACACAAAAGTATTGAAGCTCCAGCCCTTCAGCAACATGGGCACGCCGCTGGAAATCATCAACAAGGTCTTTGGTGGCAAAGAACAGTATGAAAAAGCCGTTTTGGAACTGGAGCAGGAATTATTTTCTCAGGAGAAATCCGCATGAGCAATGTGTCGGGAATTATCAAATCAATTCAAGATATTATGCGCAAGGACGTCGGCGTGGACGGCGACGCCCAACGCATCAGCCAGCTTGTCTGGATGTTCTTTCTCAAAATATTTGACGACCGGGAAACCGAGCTTGAACTGCTTGAAGACAACTACAAGTCTCCCTTGCCGGAACCCTTGCGCTGGCGGGCCTGGGCGAAAGACCCGGAAGGAATCACTGGCGATGAACTGGCCGATTTCGTCAACCTGCAGCTATTTCCAATACTGAAAAACAAACTCAACACAGCAGGGCCGCACGGCAAACGCGCCCAAGTGGTCAGAGACATCTTTGAAGATGCTTATAACTACATGAAATCCGGCACACTGATGCGCCAAGTCATCAATAAAATCAGTGAGATAGATTTCAATACGCAAAACGATCGCCACACCTTCGGCAACATTTACGAACAAATCCTCAAAGACCTGCAAAGCGCCGGAAACGCCGGTGAGTTTTATACACCCCGCGCCGTGACGCAATTTATCGTGGACCGCGTCAACCCACAACTGGAAGAAACCGTCCTGGACCCCGCCTGCGGCACAGGCGGTTTTCTGGCGAATGTCATCGAACACAAGCGCGCACGATTCGTCAAATCGCCGAAAGACGAAGAAATCCTGCAAGCATCCATTTCAGGCGTGGATAAAAAATCACTGCCTTATATGCTTTGCATCACCAACATGATCCTGCACGGCATTGACACACCCGTCAACGTTCGACATGACAACACGCTCAGCCGTCCCTTGCTGGACTATACCAACAAAGACCGGGTCAACGTCATTGTCACCAACCCGCCGTTCGGCGGCATGGAAGAAGATGGCATTGAAAATAATTTCCCGGCCACCTTCCGCACACGCGAAACCGCCGATCTGTTTGTGACGTTGATCATCCACCTTCTTAAAGACCAGGGGCGCGCCGCCGTGGTTTTGCCTGACGGATTTTTCTTTGGCGAAGGCATGAAAACCCGGCTCAAGGAAAAGCTGCTTGAGGAATGTAACCTGCACACCATCGTGCGTCTGCC
>DNYQ01000030.1 GCA_003506745.1 Syntrophaceae bacterium | reverse complement strand
CGTCTGCGAAAATCGGCGCTGCAATCTTCGAGCACGGTTCCCGGTGCATCCGACCCGTTGTCGATGATTTCCACAATTTTTTCAAGGTCTGCCGCCAGAGCATCCAAACGGGTCGCGTCATTAATGACCGGCGTGCCGCGAACGGCCAGCGTAATTTGCGCATCGGGAAGCTGTTCAATGAGCAGCCGGTCGAAAAATATCTCTCCGGCATTGTCGGCAAGATACAGGATGGTTTTCGCTTTTGCGACGGCTTGCTTGAATGCCGCCATGTCGCCAAAAATGGGCTGCATGGGCGCGCTTTGCAATTCATCGTAAATCTCGCCGTATCCAATGCCGTTCTTGGCCCCCAGATCAATGACGTTGCCGGTGATGGCGTAACGAACAGCCATCGTCAGGGGATCAAATGACGCCGCAATGCGCCGGCGGATGGAGGCCGTCAAGGCGGCCGCCAGCGCGTTGTGTGCATCCTTGGCGGCGCGGTAGGGATCCTCCATCGGGAGAAGTTCGCGCAGTCTGCGGTGAATGATTTGCGCAATCGCAGGCGGTGATTGATCCAGATCCGCCTCTCCGATCCACTGCAAAATATGATGCATCAGGCGTTTCCGGTCTTCATCCGAAGAAGCGGACATGCTGACCGCGTCCGCGGCCTGGCGGACAAAACACGGAATACAATCAATAGATGTTTTCATGATCGGCTATACCCACGCTTTCCCCGCCTTTGGGCGGTCTGTTCGTTCACGTCGTCCTGCCAGCCGNNCGAAACGGCGCGCGCGTCGAAAAAATGCCGCGATCCACATCCTGCAAAAACGGCTTCACCCTTAACTTGACCTGCCGGGATTGGTGAAAATGATAGATGAGATAGATATGCGAAAAACCTTCCAGGTCCCGAAGGCCTTCGGCAAATTCCGGAAATATTTCAACGCAACCCTTGCAACCTTTGGCATAGACTGGTTGGATAGGCGTTTTTTCAGCCTCCCGATGTTCGCTGCGGACCACGCCGATCGGTTGATAAGTGCACGTCTTAACCGTCATACCCAGTGTCCTTCGACATCGGCGGAAGCCGCTTCGGTGAGCTTGCCGGCCAGATAAAGATCCAGCGCTTCATTCACGGTGGCGGCGGAGGTATTGTAAATTTTAATGCCGGCGGCGGCAAGCACCCGAAAAGCTTTGGGTCCGCAGTGCCCGGTGATAAGCGCCTTGACGCCCAGGTGGGCGATGTTTTGTGCGGACTGAATGCCCGCACCCTGCGCCGCGTTCAGATTCTGCTCGTTACCGACAACCTCAAAGGTTTTGGCTTCCGAATCATAAATCAGAAACATTGGTGCACGCCCGAAACGGCCGTCGAGCGGCGCATTTAAATCGTTGCCGGATGTTGTGATTGCTATTTTCATATCGTTCTCTCTTTCTTTGGCATTAATTATAAGATTCCATCAGCTCCCGGGATTCAGTCATCAGATGCCCCGCGAGTTCTTCCATGCCCGTTTGTTTCCAGAAGGGGAGCCGCCGGTGAGTCTCCATGTATTTAAGCGGAATCGGGTGAGTTCCAACGACCACGGGCAGCATAAATTGCTCTTCAATAAAAACTTTAAATTGCCGGAGCCGTGGACATGGCGGGTATCCCACCACAAGACCGGTGGCCAGATGGACGACATCGCATCCGTTTTTTATAAATTCCGCGGGCACGTATTCCACGTTTCCGCCCGGACAACCGCCGCAAGTTGAATATCCAACGATTTCCAAGGCCTCATCTGAAGCATATCGGGAAAAACCACCGTGGCGTTCGCGCAAAGCCCTGAAGCATTTTCCTCCCCCGCAATTGTGGTAGCGGGCACAGATGATAATCCCTATTCTTTTCAATTTCAGTTCCTCGTCTGAGCGCTTGAGAGAATGATTTAAAGCCCATCAATCCCCTGTGATGGTTAAAATCGGTGGCGGCAGTGTGAAGTTTGAGTGAAACACACCGCCACCGCCGGGCATGGATGAGCAGTGCCATGCCTTTTGAACTTCCGGATCGCGGGAATTATTTTGCCTGGGCTTTTGCATTCAGCTCGTCAAGGCGCTTTTTAATCGCGTCCACTTCTGATTGCAGATATTCTGCCTGACTTTTCAGTGCCTGCTTTTCTGTTTCCAGATCGGCTTGCTGATATGGCGCCGCTGAGCCCCCAAACCAAGCTCTGCCCGGCACACCAGTGGCGAAAAAGCGATTACGCCGTCTGAATCCGCCGCCGCGCCCTCCTAAATTAGCTCCACGTCCAAAACCCATACCCATACCGCGCCCGCAGGCGTTGTTTAAAAAACCAGGCATATTGTAACCAGCGCAATATCCCGCCTGACGACCTGTCATGGGTCCCATTCCCATGGGGCCTGTTGAATCTCCTCTTGGCATGATAAAAATCCTCCTTTCCCAAGTTTGTTTGTCTATTCACGTATCATCGCCGTTTTGCACTTCGGGCACTGAACCTGCGTGCAGGGCACGCCTCGTTCATGCGGCTGCGTATGGCCGCAATTAGGACACCGGCAGGCACCCACCGCGCCGCCGGCAAGCGGTCCGCCCTTACGACCACGGCCGCCACCCATTCCCTGCCCTCCGCCATTTCCTCTTCCGCTGCGATTTGCACCATTCATAAGTATTTCCTCCCTTAAACTTTTGTTTTCAGAAAACAAAAACTGCCGCCGCCAGCACCGTCGTGTAATCCCCGGTTTTTAAAACGCAGGATTGTGTGGTGTTGCGCGTCCCAACGATCTTGCCACTGATCTTAAAGAGCTCTTTCTTTTCATCCCAACTTTCATCCACGTTAAAATCGATACCCAGAGTGGAGGCCAGCATGGCCGCCGCCAGATCTTCCGCGTAGTCGCCCGTCTGTCGCTCGGTATAGCCGAAGGCGTGATGTTCACTGATATAGCCATAGGCTTTTTTATCAACCGGAATCGCGCAGCCGACCGACGCGGAAATCAGCCGCTTGGGTTCATTGCTGCAGCACCGGCTCATGACGCAAAATGTAATGGCGCCCGGTTGAAGTTTTTTGAGGCCCTCCGTCCTGGAAATGACGCGGCAGCCCGGCGGCATAATGCTGGAAACCTGCACCAGATTGCATTTTTCAATGCCCGCGTCGCGCAGCGCCAGCTCAAAAGAATGAAGTTGCTCCTTGTGCGTGCCGACGCCTTTGGTAAAGAAAATCTCT
>DNYQ01000045.1 GCA_003506745.1 Syntrophaceae bacterium | reverse complement strand
CCAGTCCTTTTCGCCAACGGCGGACGTCTCCGGACGGGCAACTTCGGCTTTTTCCAGGTTGGCGGCGTAGTTGCATTGTTCACAAAAGACGATGGCGTCCTCGCCGGATTCGGCCATCACCATAAATTCATGCGAGAAACTTCCGCCGATGCTGCCGGAATCCGCCTCCACCGGCCGGAATTTCAAGCCGCAGCGCCGGAAAATGTGGTTGTAGGCGGTAAACATTTTCTCGTAGCTTTTTTCCGCACCCGCTTCGTCCGCATCAAAGCTGTAGGCGTCTTTCATGCCGAATTCCCGGCAGCGCATCACGCCGAACCGCGGACGCACCTCGTCGCGAAACTTGGTCTGGATCTGGTACAGGTTGCGCGGCAATTGCCGGTAGGTTTTAATGTCATGACGCACCAGATCCGTAATGACTTCTTCATGGGTCGGTCCCAGACAATAGTCTCGGTCGTTGCGGTCGCGAAATCTCAGCAGTTCCTTGCCGTAATAGGTCCAGCGGCCTGATTCCTGCCACAGCTCCGCCGGCTGCACCATCGGCAGATGAACCTCCTGGGCGCCGGCTTTATTCATTTCCTCGCGGATAATCTGTTCGACTTTTCGAATCACCCGATAACCCAAGGGAAGATAGGAATAGATGCCGCTGGTCAGTTTGCGGATCATTCCCGCCCGAATCATCAGTTGATTGCTGACCACCTCCGCATCGGAAGGAACTTCCCTTCCCGTGGGCAGGTGCATTTCCGAGTAACGCATGAATCCTCCTTATGTTTCATTGTCCAGGGCTTGAATCTCTTCGAGCAAAACCGGAACAAAATCTTTTTCTTTAACTTTTTTGTAAGCCACGCCTTTTTTAAACATCATGCCGAAACCGTGTCCGCCCGCGATGCCGATATCGGCGTCCGCGGCTTCGCCGGGGCCGTTCACCACGCAGCCCATCAGCGCCACCTTAACATACTTTTTTCGGCCGGCCAGCGCTTTCTCCACTTCCTTAACCAGACTGGTCAGATCGATCCGGCAGCGCCCGCAGGTCGGACAGGCGATAATTTCCGGACCCACCCGGCGTATCTTCAGGGCCCGCAGGATCCCGTAAGCGACGGGAAGTTCCTGGACGGGATCGCCGGTGACGGAAACGCGGATGGTGTCGCCGATGCCTTCGGAAAGCAGCACCCCGATGCCCAGCGCCGACTTAATGGCGGCATCAACCAGCGTTCCCGCCTCGGTCACGCCCAGGTGCAGGGGATAATCCGTCCGGGCGGCAATCATGCGGTAAGCCTGGATCATCACCGGGACATCGGATGATTTGAGCGAAAGCTTGATGCGGTCAAAACCCAGATCTTCAAACAGTTCGATATGGCGCAACGCGCTGGCACAAAGCGCCTGGGCGGTCGGCCCGCCGTACTGCAGCGCCAGATCCTTCTCCAGGGAACCGGCGTTGACGCCGATGCGGATAACGGTTTGACGCTCTTTGGCCGCCCTGACGATTTTCGCAATTTTGTCCGAAGCTATATTGCCGGGGTTGATGCGGATGCCGTCCACGCCGTTTCGGATGGCGGCAAGCGCCATCTGGTGGTGGAAATGAATATCGGCAATCAGAGGAATCCGTATCTTTTTTTTAATGACAGCCAGCGCCCCAGCGGCTTCATCATCCACAACGGCCACCCGGACGATTTCACATCCCGCCTGCTGCAAGGCCTGAATCTGCCCGACCGTGGCTTTAACGTCGCGGGTGTCCGTGTTGGTCATGGACTGGACGATGATGGGCGCGTCACCCCCGATTTGAACGGATCCTAAAGATAGTTTTCTGGTTTTTCTTCTTGATTGGGAAACGTCATCCATAGCATTGATTTCTTCATTTATTTGCCAAGCCAGCAGTGAAGACAAAGCTGCCGGGCCGGCAGACCGATGGCCGCGATCATGTCTTCGATCGTCATATATTTCAGCGACGTCACATTTAAATCACGACGGATCCAGTCAATCATGTTTGCATGCTTCGATGAGGTCGTATCCAGGTATTCCGAAGGGTCTTCGATGTCTTTCCCTTCCAGCGCGCGCATCGCTTTCCGGCAGGCCAGTTCAGCGGTTGTCCGGGTTGAAGAGGCGTAAATGCAGGGAAACATCAGCGGCGGACAGGCGGGACGGATATGGATTTCCTTCGCGCCGTTGTCCCATAATTTTTTTACCGTCAAATTCTTCAACTGGGTGCCGCGAACAATGGAATCGTCGCAGATGATCATCCGGTTGCCGTTGATCACGTCCCGCACGGCCACAAGCTTCATGGTGGCCACCAGATCCCGGATTTCCTGCGTGGGCGGCGTGTAGCTTCGTCCGTAACCGGGCGTGTATTTCACCAGGGGACGCCGGTAGGGAATGCCGGACTCCATCGCATATCCGACGGCATGCCCGACGCCGGAATCCGGAACACCGGCGACAAAATCAGCCTTCACATTGTCGCGCCTGGCCAGATAACGCCCGCAGCGCTCCCGGGTGCTCTCCACGCTGATGCCGTCGTAGATGGATGAAGGGGAGCCCGTGTAGATCCACAAAAAGGAACAGATGTTTTTCCGGCTTCCTTCCGGTTTGAGGAGTTTGACGCCGTCGGTGGACAAGAGCACGATTTCTCCCGGCCCCAGAAACCGGTGCAACTCATATCCCAGATTTTCAAAGGAACTGGCTTCGGTCGCCACGACATACGATTTTCTGCCGGCATCCTTGCTTNNACGATTTCCGCGTTGTTGACGCCTCCGCCGGCCACTTCCGCAAAGGAGGCGCCTTCATTGAGCAGTCCGCTGACCAGTTCATTTTTATTGGTGATCAGGCCCGTCGCCACCACCGCGTAAACGCCGAATTTGGATCGGAAAATCAGCGGCTGCGGCGATTCGTCGTCAATGGCGCCGATGCCGGAGTGACCCTCCATTTTTTTATAATCATCGACAAACCGCGACTTGAATTGCGCCTGCGAGATGCCGTGTATCGTATTATAAAATCCCTTGGCGCCAAACACGGCCATGCCGCCATGCTCGGTTCCCAGATGAGAATGGTAATCCGTTCCGTAAAAGAGCGTCTGAACACAACTATCCTGCGTGACGACGCCGAAAAGCCCTCCCATTTTTTCCTTCTTTCCGCGGCCTGTTTAGGCCAGCCTGGCAACGGCGTTTTTGATTCTTTTGACGCCTTCTTCGATATTTTTTAATGATGTCGCGTAAGACAACCGGATATGATCATCGCTGCCGAACGCCACTCCCGGAACCGTGGCCACATTGACGTCATCGAGCAGATATTCGATGAATTCCGTTGAATTCGTTATTTTCCTTCCCGCGAAAGCGCGTCCGTAAATGGCCGACACATTGGGAAATACATAAAAAGCGCCTTGGGGCATCAGGCAGGTAATGCCCGGTATGTCGTTGAGCGCTTCGACGATATAATCTTT
>DNYQ01000283.1:2265-2716 GCA_003506745.1 Syntrophaceae bacterium | reverse complement strand
TGTCGTCTTTCATGATGAAAAAATATCCCGCTGCACGAATGGCCGGGGAAGCATCGCCGGGTATTCGTATGCCGAATTGAAAAAACTTGATGCCGGAAGCTGGTTTGATAAAAAATTTGCAGGAGCAAGGGTGCCGGCGCTTCGGGACGTTCTGGACCTCTGCAAGGGCAGAATTGCAGTCAATATCGAGATTAAAAAGGAAGCGGTGACGGACATCATTTCCGGCGGAATTGAAGAAAAATGTCTGAAAATGGTGGACCAGGCCGGGATGCAGGAGCATGTCGTGTTCTCCAGTTTTGATCCCCGTGCCTTGTCGCATCTCAGGCAAATCGGTCATCAGGCGCCTGTCGCCGTGTTGTTTGAGAAAAAATATTATGGTTCCATGCTGCCTTCGCAAATCATTGAATGGCTTGGCGCAGATGCTTTCAACTGTTCCCGCCGCGAGCTTGGC
>DNYQ01000283.1:0-2252 GCA_003506745.1 Syntrophaceae bacterium | reverse complement strand
GACGAGCGATGCGTGAAGAAATATTGATAAACGGGAATGCCGCCTTAAAAGAAAAAATGACTTCCGCGCCGAGAAGCCCCGGTGTTTATATCATGCGCGATGCCCAGGGGAAGGTGATCTATGTCGGCAAGGCCAACGACCTGAGAAGCCGCATCAGCTCTTATTTTACCGGCAGAGACACGCGGCCGATGGCGCCCTTTTTGATGGCGCGGGTCAGCGACATTGACTTCATTACGACCGCTACGGAAAAAGAAGCCCTGATTCTGGAGAATAACCTGATCAAGAAACATCGTCCGCGCTACAATGTCATCCTGCGCGATGATAAAACCTACTATCATTTGTCCCTGGATCCGACGGAAAAATATCCGCGCCTGCAATTGGTGCGAAAAAGACAAAATCATGCGGCGCTCCACTTCGGTCCGTATCCCTCCGGACTGGCGGCCAAAGAAACGCTGCGATTCGTTCAACAGGTATTCCCGTTGCGGACCTGCCGCAACCGGGATTTTCAGCTGAGGGCAAGGCCCTGCCTGGAATATCAAATCGGGCGGTGTCTTGCGCCTTGCCGGAACTTGATTGACGAAGCGGCTTACCGGAAGCTGGCGGAAAACGCCGTGTCCTTTCTGCGGGGACGCCGCCGCGAGTTGATTGAGGATTTAAAAAAGCAGATGGAGGAGGCGGCTGATGCTTTGAATTTTGAAGAAGCCGCCCGTGTGCGCGACCGGATCAGCGCGCTTACCCACGCGCTGGAAAAGCAAAATGTGGACTGGGGAGGCGCCGAGGATCAGGATGTACTGGGGGCTTACGCCGATCATGATACGCATCAATTTTGCATTTTATTTGTGCGCGGCGGAAAATTGACGGGCAGTAAATCCTTCACGTCCGTAAAAACAAAAGCGGATAAAAGCGAAATTCTTTCATCAGTGCTGAAACAATATTACGACGCCGCCGATTTGCCGAAAGAGATTATTTTGCCGTGTCATCTTCCTGATGAAAGCGTAGTTGCCGAATGGCTGTTTGACAAAAGGGAAAAGAAAGTGCCGCTCACCGTGCCTCGGCGGGGTGTAAAAAAAGCGCTGCTCGATATGGCCTGTGCCAATGCCCGCGAGCTTTTGGCATCCGACCGGAAGAAGGAGGAGCAACAAACAGTTGCCATGCAAATCCTGAAAGAGAAACTATCTTTGTCAAAACTGCCGCGGCGGATAGAGTGCTGTGATATTTCCAATATCAGCGGCAAAAACGCTGTGGGCTCCCTGGTGGTCTTTCAAAACGGCGAGCCGGATAAATCGGGCTACCGGCGTTTCCGCATTCAAGCTACCGACGAGCCGGATGATTACGGCATGATGCGTGAAGTCCTGACCCGGCGATTTGCAGGCTCTGATTTGCCGCCCGACCTGTTGGTTGTTGACGGCGGCAAGGGACAGCTCAACGTGGCGCTTTCCGTCCTGAATGAATTGCACATCAAACTGGATGTGATCGGACTGGCCAAAGAAGAGCGGGTGTTTCTTGCCGCGAAAAACAAGCTCCGGGGAAAAGCCGCCAAGTCGGAGGATCGCGTCTATCTGCCCCGGCGAAAAGATGCGGTCTATCTATCGTCTTGTCCCGCCGCTTTGCTGCTTTTGCAGCACATCCGCGATGAAGCGCATCGTTTTGCGCTTGGCTACCATCATAAGATTAAACAAAAAAATGACTTCAGTTCGATTCTGGATCAGATCCCCGATATCGGTAAAAAGCGCCGAATGATGCTGCTTAAGCAATTCGGTTCGGTCGGCCGGATTCAAAACGCTTCGCTTGAGGATTTGCAAAAGGTTTCGGGAATTGGTAAGGAATTGGCCGACAAAATTTATAATGCATTAGCGGTCCTGAATCAGTAAACCATGAATTTCAAGTGAGAATTGTTATTTAAGATGAGTTTGATTACAATTTTTCTTCTGGCGGTTGGTCTGGGTATCGATGCGTTTTCCGTAGCCATCGGCATCGGCGCGGCTAATCATAAAAAGTCGTGGTGGCCGGTTTTGCGTCTGGCGGGGGCTTTCGGCCTTTTTCAGTTTGTCATGCCGCTTGCCGGTTGGCTGGCCGGTTCAACCGTGGTCGATATGATTCAGGCTTTTGATCACTGGATTGCTTTTGCGCTTTTGGCATTGGTCGGCGGGAAAATGATCCGGGAGGGTTTTGAAAAGGAAGAGGATGAGGAAAAGGCCGATCAGACGCGCGGCTGGCCGCTTTTTCTGCTTTCGATAGCCACAAGTATTGAC
>DNYQ01000110.1 GCA_003506745.1 Syntrophaceae bacterium | reverse complement strand
TGCCTCAACATCCATCCGTCACTTTTGCCCAAATATCGCGGCGCGGCACCCCTGAACTGGAGTATCATCCGGGGTGAAACCCAAACCGGCGTGACGATTATGCTGATGGATGAAGGAATGGATTCCGGCGATATCCTTTCGCAGGCAGAAACACCGATTGGAGCCACCGAGACTTACGGTGAACTGCATGACCGTCTGGCAAAACTCGGTGCAATATTGCTTCTTAAAACCATTGAACAGGTGGTTTCCAGCGCCGCCCGAAGACAAAAACAGGATCCAGCCGGCGTAACTTTCGCTCCCCGGCTAAACAAGGAAACAGGCCAAATCAACTGGCACGACACGGCTGCCGGCATCGTCAATCTCATCCGCGGCCTGAGTCCAACGCCTGCGGCCTATACGTCTCTAAAAGAACAGACCCTGAAGATTTTTAGCGCCGTTGCCCAGCCGGGTCCCGTCATTCAGCCGCCGGGCATTGTCAAACCTGTCAACGCCACAGGCTTACCCGTCACGGCATCCGACGGCTGTGTCGTATTGAAAGAAGTTCAACTGGCGGGGAAAAAAAGGATGCCTATTCACGACTTTCTGCGCGGCTATCCACTGAAACCTGGAACCTTGCTGGGATAACCGAAGGCTGGAGGCTGAAGGCGGCAACAAGTGCTGCATGACAGGTCAACGGTAAAAATGACGCTATGAAAAAGACGATTCGACATCAGGCGGTGGACATATTAAACAGGGTTGCCACCAGCCGGGCCTTCGCCGGAGAATTACTGGATATACAACTGGATGAGCAATCTCTTTCCGGAACCGCTGACGGCCGCCTGCTCACGCATCTGGTCTATGGCGTTCTGAGGATGCAGGGACATCTGGACTGGATTCTGGCCGGGCTTTGCCGCGGCGATTATGACAAAATGGAAGAAAATGTCAAAAACATCCTGCGTTCAGGGCTTTATCAGCTTGAATTCAGCGACCGGCTGCCGGCCTTTGCAGTCGTGGATGAAGCGGTAAAAATCGCCAAACGCATCAACCCGGGAGCCGGCGGATTAGTCAATGCCGTTTTGAGAAGCCACCTGCGCAACACAAATAAAACGATCTTCCCCAGCGCGGAAAAAAACACAGCCGAATATATCGCGGCTTTTTACTCCCATCCTTTGTGGCTGGTTGAACAATGGCTCGATTTTTTCGGCCGGGAAGAAACCACGGCGCTGTGCCACGCCAACAATGAAGTGCCGCCTCCGACTGTCCGCGTCAACACGCTGAAAATATCCAGATCGACGTTGGAGGAACATCTCAAATCCCAAGATTTCAACTGCGCGCCGACGCCGTTTTCGCCCGACGGCATCAACCTGCTTGATCCTCCCCTGCCCATTCAAAAAACCCTTTTCTTTCAAGAAGGCCTTTTGCGACTCCAGGACGAGGCGGCTCAACTGGTCTCCCACCTGGCCAGCCCCCAAAGCGGCAAAAACATCCTTGATGTTTGCTCGGGCAGTGGAGGCAAAACAAGCCATCTGGCCGCCCTGATGAAAAACCAGGGCCGGATTGTAGCCCTTGACCGTGATACGGAGAAACTTGCGCAACTCAATAAAGACGCTTCCAGACAAGGAATTTCGATCATCGAAACCATGCAGGCCGACCTCACCTGTCCTTTGCCCGCCCTGTTGACCGGGCAATTTGACGTCGTTCTGGTGGACGCGCCTTGTTCCGGCACCGGCACACTAAGGCGCAATCCGGAGATCAAGTGGCGTTTAAAATCCAGTGATATCAGCGCCCATGCGAAACTCCAGAAAACCATCCTGCAAAACGCCGCCACCGCGGTTCAAAAAAACGGCCGCCTTATTTACTGTACCTGCTCCCTTTTGCCCTCGGAAAACGACCATGTTATTCTTGGGTTCTTAGCCGGCTACCCGCAGTTCACGGTCGAGCCCGTCAGTCCCCCCGTCTTACAAACCTTTGTGGATCGTTATGGATTCTTCAGAACTTACCCTCACCGGTATCCGATGGACGGCTTTTTCGGCGCCGTTTTCAGACGGAGGAATTAAATTGACGAATTCCACACGATCGTGCTAGTTTACGCATCTATTATTTTTGAAGGAGTGGTTATGTTCATTCAACAAATGCAGGTCGGCCACATGGCCGTTTTCGCCTATGTGGTCGGGGACCCCGTCACCGGCGACGCACTGGTTATTGATCCGGCCGACAACACTCATGAAATTCTCTCAACGGCGGTGAAAAACAATTTGCGAATCAACTATATCGTCAACACACACGGTCATGTAGATCACATCGGCGGCAACGCGGAAATGAAAAAACTGACCGGCGCTAAAATCATCGTACACGAAGACGACGCCGTCATGCTCACCTCCACACCGGCGATGATGCTCAAAATGTTCGGAGCGAAACCATCGCCCCCCCCGGATATTCTTGTGAAAGACAAAGACATCATTTCTGTGGGAAATATTGAATTGAACGTCATCCACACGCCCGGCCATTCACCCGGCGGCATGTGTCTTTACACACCGGGTTATATTTTCACCGGCGACACGCTGTTTGTGGAAGCGGTCGGCCGCACCGACCTGCCCGGCGGCTCATGGCAAACGATGTACCAGGCCATCAAAACGAAACTCTTCACACTGCCGGATGACACCAGGGTGCTGCCCGGCCACAATTACGGCCGCACCCCGACGTCCACCATCGGACACGAAAAAAAATATAACCCCTCAGTTCAATAAAGGAACAGACGACCGATGACTAAAACCATTGCACAGACCAATTTCCCGAAGCTGAAATTCATCAAACGCGGCAAAGTGCGCGACATTTATGCGGTAAAGAATTATCTGCTGCTTGTAGCCACAGACCGGATTTCCGCTTTTGACGTCATTATGCCCAATCCGATTCCCGGTAAAGGCATTATTCTGAACACAATGTCCGCCTTCTGGTTTCAAAAGATGGAGGATATTATCGGCAATCATATCGTCTCCACGAATGCCGCTGATTTTCCTCCGGAATGCGCCCCCTATTTCGAAAGCATGCAGGGACGAAGCATGCTGGTCAAAAAGGCAACGCCCCTGCCGGTGGAATGTATCGTGCGGGGATATCTGGCCGGCTCCGGCTGGAATGATTACCGCCACAGCCAATCCGTTTCCGGCATTAAACTGCCGGAGGGATTGAAAGAATCCTGCAAACTGTCTCCAACAATTTTTACCCCGACCACGAAGGCTCCGGAAGGTCAGCATGATTCGCCGATCACACGGGTCGAAATGGAGGATATCATCGGCGTGGAGCTCACGGAGCAGGTGATCAAAACATCCCTGGCTATTTACGAACGGGCGGCCTCCATCGCTTTAAAAGCCGGTATGATCATCGCCGACACCAAAATGGAATTCGGCCTGATCGACGGGAAATTGATTTTGATTGATGAATTGCTTACACCCGACTCATCGCGTTTATGGCCGGCCGATGATTACGAAGAAGGGCGCTCTCAGAAAAGTTTCGATAAACAGTTTTTGCGCGATTATCTGCTTTCGATCCATTGGAATCAGAAACCGCCCGCGCCCGAATTGCCGCCGGATATTATCGAAAAAACCAGGGCTAAATATAAAGAGGCGTTTTCACGCCTGGTAAAATAATATTTTCCCAAAACCATTGACAGACACCGAACCGTTATTACATTACGCCGTGTTTATCCTCACGGCGTCGTTTTTTTGAGGAGGATTTCGTTGAGCGCTGGAAAACTGCCGGATTACCGATTAAAACAAAAAATTTTATATATTGATAAGACATCCCCCGCATCACTGATCAGCACCGGGGACATGTATCTGGAAGCCGGTGCGCTTTCGGATGCGTTGGATTTTTATGCCAAGGCCGAACATCTCGCCGGCATGCAAAAAATCAAAGACATCGCCCTTGCCGGCGGCGATGTCTTTCTTTTTCAAGGCGCGGCAAGGGCGCTGGGCATTGAGCTTCGAGACGCCGATTGGGAAAACATCGCCCAAACGGCCATGGAGCTTGGAAAATACGCTTTTGCAAAACAAGCTCTTGAAAAAACGAGCAATACCGGATTGATGAACGCGCTCATGAATAAGATGAAAGCGGAGGAATCAAAACAAAGCGCATGATCAAGAGGGATTATTACGAAATTCTGGGCGTCGGCAAAACAGCTTCGGATGAAGAACTCAAGAAAAACTACCGGAAAATAGCCATGCAATGCCATCCCGACAAAAACCCGGGAGACAAGCAATCGGAGGAAAAATTCAAGGAAGCCGCCGAAGCCTACGAAGTCTTAAGCGACCGGCAAAAAAGAGAAATCTATGATCATTATGGCCATGCCGGCTTGAGCAACACCGGGTTCCAGGGTTTCAGCGGCTTTGACGACGTCTTCTCCAATTTCGGCGATATCTTTGAAGACGTTTTCGGTTTTGGCCGCCAGCGCGGTCGAGGACGATCACGTCAAGCCGCGCGGGCCGGCGCTGATCTGCGCTACGACCTGAAAATATCTTTTCTCGACGCGGCCTTCGGTCTGACCACAACCATCGATCTGGAGAAACTCCATATCTGTCATGAATGTGCGGGAACGGGCGCGTCGCCCGGCACGGTTCCTGCGACCTGCCCAACCTGCCAAGGCAGGGGTCAGGTTGTTCAATCCAGTGGTTTTTTTACCATCAGTTCCACCTGCCCCCACTGTAACGGGCACGGTAAATTCATTGCCAAACCTTGCCATACATGCCGCGGCACAGGCAAGGAAAAGCAGCACAAAACGGTCGAGTTGAAAATCCCCGCCGGTGTGGAAACCGGCTCGCGCCTGCGTCTGCGCGGCGAAGGCGAAGCGGGGAAACAGGGAGGCCCCAGCGGGGACCTGTATGTTTTTTTACAGGTGGAAGACCACGAATTCTTCGTTCGCTCGGAAGACGATGTTTTATGCCGTATCCCCATCTCTTTTGTGCAGGCGGCGCTGGGCGCAACGATTGAAGTTCCCACTTTGAAAGAAACTGAAAAAATTAAAATTCCCAGAGGAACGCAAACCGGACACACATTCCGCCTTAAGGGTAAAGGCATCCCTCATCTGCAGGGATACGGCCGGGGCGATCAGATCATTGAAGTCTTCGTCAAAATTCCAACGGAGTTGACGAGAAAACAGGAAGACCTGCTGCGGGAATTTGAAAAGCTCAGATAGCGGCATCGATAAGTGATGTAACATAATCAAGTTGCAATCCATTCCGCAATATGTTTAAAATGAGCCAACTCGAATGATCTGGAGGAATCTATATGAAAAACAATAAATATCGCCTCATGGTCTGCTTATTTGTTCTTTTTCTCCTTTCCGGCTGTGCCGCGCTGGTGGTAGGCGGAGCGGCGGTCGGTGCAGGCACGGGAACCTATTTTTACATCAACGGCGAATTGAAAACGGACTACATCGCGTCTTTCGATAAAGTCTGGAATGCCTGCGAGAAAACAGTCGCCGATATGCGCGGCACGGAAGTCCAGCCGGTCAAAGAAATCGCCAAGGGAACGATTACGGCCACAATCAATGATGAAAAGGTGAAGTTTGAAATAACCTATCGGGCAAAAAACCAGATAACGGTCGGCATTCGAGTAGGCTTAGTCGGCAATAAGCTGTCCTCACAGCTTCTCCATGATAGAATAGCCGATAACCTGTCCAAGATTTAATCCCGCTTTGGCAAGACGAGCGTTAATTCGCCTTAAGCTTGCTGCGAGGTGATTGTTTTTTTTGCATCGATATAAGGGCCCGCTTGGCATTTCATGAATAAGAAACTTCTTTTCGGCATCATGCTGGGCATGATCCTGATTTACTTCTCCATTCGGGGCATCCATTTTGATGAAACCATTGCTCACCTGAAGAAAATTAATTTCGGATACGCCGTAGGGTCTCTTTTCTTTATCGTTTTCATGCAGGCGCTGCGCTCCTACCGTTGGGGCGTCATTCTTCAGCCGCTGGGAAAAATCTCTCAATTGACGCTCTTTGCGGTAACCAGTGTCGGCTTCCTGGCAATTGCTGCGATTCCGGCCCGCATCGGCGAACTGGCCAGACCCTATCTCATCGCACAAAAAAGTCCGATCAAAATGTCTTCAGCGCTGGGAACGATTGTTGTGGAAAGGGTGCTGGACAGCCTCGCCGTACTGACCATCACCGTTGCGGTTCTCATCCTGCAGGATGATTTACCTTCCTGGATGATCAAGTCCGGCGTCATTTTTTTTATTCTGACGATGGCGATGATCGCCCTGGTGGCAGGTTTAGTATGGCGCAGGGAAACAGCGGTTGGAATCATCGACCGGATTTTACGGCGGATACCCGGTAAACTTGCACAGGCCGTTCATAAAGTAATCCACCATTTTATTGACGGATTTCAAGTGATAACGGATGTGAAAAGGCTTTTTTATCTATTGATTTTGTCCGCCGTCGTCTGGCTTGTGGATGTCGCCGCGATTTATGCTCTGCTTTTGGCTTTCGATTTTAATCTGCCGGCTCTGGCAGCGTTTGTGGTCATGGTCATTCTGATTGCCGGCATCGCCATTCCCACCGCGCCGGGCTTCATCGGCAACTGGCATTATGCCTGTATCCTGGGGCTGAGTCTTTTCGGCGTCGCCAGACCCGAAGCCTTTTCTTTTGCCCTTGTTTACCATTTCCTGTCTATCGCGACGGTTGTCATCCTGGGTGTCATCTTCCTGCCCTTCAACAGGTTCTCCATTTCCGACATGACCAAGCAGATGAATAAGACCAAAGGCTGAAGCCCAAGGCTGAAGGTTCAGATTTCCTGATCCCTTACG
>DNYQ01000304.1 GCA_003506745.1 Syntrophaceae bacterium | reverse complement strand
ACCCACCTGAACACGGTGTTTGGCTGCGAATAACCTGGGAAAGTTAGAAGATGTTCTGTCCGGTCTCTTTTCTTTGGGAGAAAGTTGCTCCCTTCCATCGATGACAGGGGGAAAAGGCTGCTTTGCGCCGCGAATGACGTTTAACAACTTTTCCGTAGAGTTAATATCATTTGTCTTGGCCAAGCATACCCCCTGATACTAAAGACTTATTTACCGATTTTTGACTTTTTCCTGCTTCGTTCAACGTATTCGGGAGATAAATTTCTCCAATAATTGTTGCTTTTAAAAACCGCAAATTTTAATTTTTATAAATTGATTATTTTTACAATATTCTGACAATTATTACAAGCCTTTATATTTTTTTCGCTCTTCACCCAAAAGACTTGAATGATCGATTAGATTTTGCTAAAAGCGCAGAGTTTCCAAATACAGTTTAAAGGCAACCTTTTCATGTTTTTTAAAAATATTTTTGCTGTTTTTTTTGCCGTTTTACCCCTTTTTTTATTTTTCCCCTCCGATGTTTTATCAAGCCACGGCCGTCACACTGAAAAAATACCGGATGCCATTGTTTCTGTCTCCTCCGGTTATGTCATTGCCGTCGATAAGAAAATGCAGAAACTTTATGTTTTTAAAAAAAATGAAGGGTTTTCCAAAGTCTTCGAGACCAGCTGCTCGACGGGTAAAAATCAAGGCAGCAAACTGGTCTCCGGCGATGCGAAAACACCCACCGGAATTTTTTTCGCCACCAGAATGATTGATAATCCGGGGCCGCCCGAAACATACGGCACACTGGCATTTCCACTGGATTATCCGACCATTACGGATAAAAAATCAGGCAAAAACGGAACCAATATTTGGATCCACGGCACCATCAAACCGGTTGTTCCTTTTCAATCCAACGGATGTGTCGTTTTAAATGACAGAGATATTCATGCACTCGCCAGGTTTATTCACTTAAACAAGACACCGGTGGTCATCGCTGAAACCATCCAGTGGGTTCCACAAAATCAGACGCTTCCCGTCAAAGATGAACTGGAAAAAGTACTTACGGCCTGGATCAAAGGATATACCGAAGGAAATATCAGCGTGATCGACAGGCTTTACCTGAAAGATTATCAGATCAAAGGGAAAAAACGAAATCAACTTCTCGGCAGCCTGTCCAACATTAAAAACATCAATCAACATTTTTTTTTAGAACCGAAAGACATCTCCATTTTGCAGCAAAATGATGACGCCGTCATTGTCTTTGACCAGATAACGGATATTAACAAAGACAATACCTTCCGGGGATCATTTAATAAGCTGGCTTTGCAAAAAATCAATAACCGGTGGCTTATCCTGGACGAGACAACGATCCCTGCACCGGTTGTTCAAAAAGCCGACCGTCCGGCAACGCCGCGTCCTGAGGCGGAGGCAACCTCGCAGGAAGCGGTTAAAAAACTGATCAACCAATGGGCTGAAAGCTGGGAATCCGGCAATATGTCGTCTTTCCGCGCCTGTTATGCGGCTGATTTCCGCTCACAGGGAATGAACCTGGATGAATGGATCAATCATAAGATTTACGTNNTGGAAAATATACCGCGAAACCATGCGGTAATATCAAGTTGTTTGTTTCAGGCTCTGATTTTTGCAGGATTGGATATGATTGACTCGACAAAAAAGGAGCCCTTTTCAACAAAGGACTCCTGAGTAATCCTGGAGGCGGCAATGAGATTCGAACTCATGAATAACGGTTTTGCAGACCGCTGCCTTAGCCACTTGGCTATGCCGCCAAAAAAAATGGAGCGGGCGAACGGATTTGAACCGTCGACGTCTACCTTGGCAAGGTAGCACTCTACCACTGAGTTACGCCCGCTCACTTAAGAACGCGGGTGAATATAACAAATAGCCTGATCTTGTCAACAAGAAAATAAACATTGCCTGTAACTTGCAGAAAATGTCAGTTTTTGCCCGTCCCCCGGTAAAATTTAACGAAGTAATCCAGCCCCGAATAAATCGTCAGCAGCAAAGCCACGTAAAGGACGACCGTGCCCACAAAATGCGCGTCCAACCCGAAAAAAGGATAATGAATCATTAAGGCGGTCACGGCAATGATTTGGGCCAGTGTTTTTTGTTTTCCGAGAACACTGGCCTGAATATAAATGCCTTCCGAGGAAGCGATGCTGCGGATTCCGTCAACGATTAAATCCCGCATGATGATCATCACGACAATCCAGGCGTCAATCCGTCCGATCGGTATCATCAGGATCATGGCCGTATTGACGATCAGTTTATCGGCCAGAGGATCTAGAAATTTACCCATCGTGGTAATCAAATTGTATTTGCGCGCGATAAAACCGTCCAGTAAATCCGTAATGGAAGCAATGACAAACAGGGCTGCCAACACCAGCGACCAAAAGGGACCGGGAGACATCAGCAGAAAAAACAAAAAAGGCACCACGCTGATGCGAGCCAGTGTTATGGTATTGGGAAGGTTCAATATCTCACGTCTATTACTCATGTTTCCATCAACCAATCGGATGATTACTCTTCAAAATCATGCAGACGAATTTATTTTTTCGGCACTTTTTTCCAGTCTTCCAGAAACAGGGCAATGCCTTTATCGGTCAGCGGATGCTTCGCCAGCTGCGCGATGACTTTAAATGGAATCGTGGCAATGTCCGCGCCCATCAGGGCTGCGTCCAGAACGTGCCGGGGATGACGGATGCTGGCCACAATAACTTCCGTGTCGTATGCATAATTGTCGTAAATATCCAGAATCTGCTGCGTCAGCTCCATGCCGTCGTGAGCGATATCGTCCAGTCTTCCGACAAACGGGCTGACGTAGGC
>DNYQ01000017.1:1137-5536 GCA_003506745.1 Syntrophaceae bacterium | reverse complement strand
ACCAGCCACACCAGCGGAATGTGGAGGATCTTGGCAATGTCGGTGACGCGCAGGTTGTTGTCCGGCTGGCCGGCAATCCACGCGCCCGCCATCCACTTGTTGTTGAAACCGATAAGGACACACCACTTGCCGCAAATGCGCGCCAGACCGTCCACGACGCCGGTGCTGCCGGATTCCTCGTTTTCCGGGTCGAAAATGCTGTGCAGCGGACAGAAGGTGCCGGGATCAACAAGATAATCGATGCGCTCCCACACGCTCATTTCACCGCGGTCGTGCAAAGTTTTCAGCGGGACGCCGACGTTCTTGATGCGCTCGACTTCCGCGTCGATGGTTTTCATGATGTCTTCCAGTTTCGCGCGGTTTTCCTGCATGCTGTCGATCTGCTTGGCGGAAAGCGGCTTGCCCAGAGGATCCATTTTTTCGAAGTATTGTTTCATGTTCTGCTCCTTCTAGAACAAGGGGTTGCAACCCCTTGTTCTTTCTTGGATGTCGATTGCAGTCCCTTGTTTTTGGATGTCGGATTATCCGTCTATGCCCGGTTGGGCGCAAATCCCATGACGGCGTTGGCAACGATCATCGTATGCATGTTGGAGGTGCCTTCCAGCGTTTCAAACTGCTTGGAGTCGCGCAGGAAGCGGCCGCAGGGGTATTCGTCGGAATAGCCGAAGGAGCCGTAAAGCTTCATGCATTCGTTGGCGTCATGAACAACGACTTTCGCGCCGTAGAGTTTGGACATGGACGTTTCCATCACATTGGGCAGTCCCTTGTCCTTGAGCCACGCCGAACGGTAAACCAGGTAAGCCAGCGTGTCATGGCCGACTTTCATGTCCGCCACCTGCTGCTGGATGAGCTGGTAGCGGCCGATTTGCTTTCCGAACTGGCAGCGTTCCGTGGCGTATTTGGCGGAGGATTCAAGAATTGCGCCGGAAAGGCCCAACGCGCCGGCGGAACAGCCCAGGCGGGTGGAGTTGAGCTGTGTCATGCAAATCTGGAATCCGCGGTTGAGTTTGCCCAGCAGATGACTTTTGGGAATTTTCACGTCTTCAAAGGTCAGTTCCGCCGTGTCGGAGGCCCACAGGCCGACTTTGTCGAGGATCTTTTTGCGCGTAATGCCCGGCAGGCTGTAATCCATGATAAAACAGCTTACACCGTTGGCGCCCGCGTCCTTGTCCGTCTTCACATACAGCAGGCCGTGATTGGTGACGGTGCCGTTGGTGATCCACATTTTGTTGCCGTTCACCAGATAGTAGTCACCCTTATCGACGGCGTTGCATTTCATCGAAGCCACATCCGATCCGATATCCGGCTCGGTCATGGCGAAACTGCCGATATATTCGCCGGAAACAAACTTGGGAATGTAGTGCTGCTTTTGCTCTTCCGTGCCGAATTTCTGAATGGTCAGGGCTGGTCCCCAGCACTGCATGTTAAAAGCCATGCGCCAGGAGGTATGCACTTTGGCGATTTGTTCGATGGCCAGCGCGCCTTCCACAAAGCCCATGCCGTTGCCACCGTATTGTTCGTCGATGGAGAAACCGAAAAATCCCAGTTCGGCCATCTTGTCAAAAATTTCCTTACGCCAGAAATGATTTTTTTCGTCTTCTTCGACATGTGGCGCGATTTCCTTTTCGGCNNAAGCGGGCGTCGCTGCGCTGCATTTCGGAAAGGAGCGTGGTGAGCCGCATCGTTCCGGTTGCGCCGATGGGATGCCCCAGTGAAATGCCCGATCCGTTGATGTTGACCTTGGCGTCCATCTGCTCATCGGAAAGCCCCGCCAGGCGGGAGTCCGCCAGACACTGCACGGCAAAGGCCTCCTGCACTTCAATTAAATCCATATCGGCAATGGTCTTGCCGATTTTTTTCAAGGCCTTTTCCACCGCCGCCGGAACCGCGGGATAGGTGAGGGTGGGGTCCGTCGCCGCGACCGCGCAGGAGCGGTAGTAGGCGATCGCTTTGATCCCCAGTTCCCTGGCCTTCTTTTCGGAAGCAAGGATCACGACGGCCGAACCGTCGTTTTCCGAAGAGGAATTACCGGCCGTGCAAACGCCGTCCTTATAAACGGGTTTGAGTTTGGAAAGTTTCTCCAGAGTGGTTTCCCGGCGCGGGCCTTCATCGGTTTTCAAATAAACCGTTTCACCGGTCTTTTTGTCTTTTCCCGTGGGGACGGGAACGATTTCATCCACGAACTTTCCCGCATCCTGCGCGGCAATCGCCCGCTGATGAGAGCGCAGCGCCCAGCGGTCCGCTTCTTCCCGCGTGACGCCTTCTTTTTTGGCGGCGGCTTCCGCCCAGGTCATCATGGAGCTCAGCTCCCCGTAGCGCCAGATGGGCTGGCTCATGACGCGACCCCGCTGGAGTCGATCATAAAGCGGAATGCCCCACATGGCCAGCGCCCCGTGGCCGCGTGGCATGAAACCGTACTTTTCATGGTTTTTTCCGCCCAGTCCCCACTTGACGTCACCGGGAATGTAGAGTTCGCCCTGACTCATGGATTCCATTCCGCCCGCGATGACGATGTCGGCGTTGCCGGTTTGAATCTGCAGCGCTCCGTAATAAACGCTTTCCAAACCGGAGCAGCAGCGCCGGTCGATCATGCCGCCGGGGATGCTGTCCGGCCAGTTGGCGTCCAGGACGGCCATGCGCGCGCCGTTGGCGCACTCGCCGTTTTGATAGGCCGACGCCATGATAACGTCATCCACCTGGGATGGATCGATGCCCGCCTTTTGGACTGCCGCCTGCAACACCAGGCTGCCCAGGCGATAAACCGGAACATCTCTGAGCGCTCCTCCGTATGCNNAAAAACAGCAAATAATATGCCAGCTTTATTTCATTTTTCTCATCATGACGCCCGGGAGGCAGGGTGGTTTCAGTTCTCAATGACATCAAGTTATTGAATTGTCAGCGAGACGCTCGGCGATGCGGCGGTCGGGACGGCGTTGGGACAAAGTGTATATCATCTATACAACCCGTTTCAAAAAAGTATATCTTTTAAACAATCCATCCGTAAACCGTTTTGGCCGGCCCTGATCTTCAAAAAGCGGCCGGGGCCAAAATCAAATCCGCCGGATTGGCGGGAGGTCTTCCCGGCGGAAAAGCGGGGTGGATGGGCTAAAATGCTTTTCCGGCTGGAACGACTTATGCATTGCAATCTGAAAAAGATGGTTATATAAACGCTGACTTCAATGGTTGTTTATTTTATATACATGACATCATGAACCAGCAGGATTCAAGACCCGAAGCGATGGATGGATTATAAAATTAAGGGAGCATGGAGATGAGAATATTCGATAACGAAGACAACGAAGTGCCGCAGGGGCAGGACGGCGAAATCGTTATCCGGGGTCCGATGGTCATGAAGGGTTACTGGAATATGCCGGAAGCCACGGGTCATCGAAGAAGTGCTTTATGCCCATCCTTCCGTATCCGAAGCCTCCGTCATCGGCGTCAGGGACAAGGTTTACGGCGAGGACATCAGGGCCTTTGTCACGCTGAAGGCCGGGCAAACGGTGACATCCGACGACATTCTGGAATACTGCAAAAGCAAACTGAAGAAATTCTTTATTCCGAAGGAAGTGATCATTCTCCAGGCGATGCCCAAAACGCTGGTGGGCAAAATCCTCAAAAAAGAACTGCGCAAAATGTAATGATTTCATAAAAGGAGTTTATGGTGACCAAGCACCCTCAAATGAAAAAATGGAAAGAAGCGGCAATCAGGGAACTGAAGGGAAGACCCCTCGAATCCCTTAACTGGGAAACGCCGGAAGGCATTATCGTCAAACCGATCTATACCGCCGAAGATCTGGAAGGCCTGGATACCGTCAATACGTTGTCGGGTCAGGCCCCTTACCTGCGCGGGCCAACGGCCACCATGTACGCCAACCAGCCCTGGACCATCCGTCAGTACGCGGGATTTGCCACCGCCAGGGAATCGAACGAGTTCTACCGGAAAAACCTTGCCGCGGGACAAACCGGCCTGTCCGTGGCCTTTGACCTGGCCACCCACCGGGGCTATGACTCCGACCATCCCCGCGTCGCGGGCGACGTCGGCAAAGCCGGCGTGGCGATTGACTCCGTCGAAGACATGAAGATTCTTTTCGACAAGATTCCCCTGGAAAAAGTTTCCGTGTCCATGACCATGAACGGCGCCGTGCTGCCCGTTCTGGCCGGGTATATCGTGGCTGCCCAAGAGCAGGGCGTCGAGCGGAAACTACTGGCCGGCACCATCCAGAACGACATCCTCAAGGAATTTCTGACGCGCAATACCTACATTTATCCCCCCCGCCCCTCCATGCGGATCGTCTCCGACATTATCGCCTACTGTTCCCAAAACATGCCGCGTTACAATACCGTTTCCATCAGCGGCTACCACATCATGGAAGCGGGAGCCGATTCCGTTTTGCAG
>DNYQ01000017.1:0-1117 GCA_003506745.1 Syntrophaceae bacterium | reverse complement strand
TTCTGCGCACACACGTGCAAACCTCCGGCTGGAGTCTGACCCAGCAGGATCCTTACAACAATATTATTCGAACCACCCTGGAAGCTTTGGCGGCGGCTCTGGGCGGAACACAATCCCTGCACACCAATTCCTTTGACGAAGCAGTGAGCCTTCCGACCCCGCTTTCATCGCGCATCGCCCGCAACACACAAATCATCATTCAGGAAGAATCCCAGATCTGCCATGTGGTTGATCCGCTGGGCGGCTCTTACTACGTCGAGTCCTTAACCGCCTCCATCATCCGGGAAGCGCAGAAAATCATGGATGAGATTGAAGAGCTGGGCGGCATGGCCCGCGCCATTGAAACCGGCATGCCCAAAATGAGAATTGAAGAATCGGCAGCCAGAAGACAGGCAAGAATCGATCAGGGCAGGGACACCATTGTCGGCGTCAACAAATACAAAGTCAAAGATGAAACACCGATAGAGGTATTGGATATCCCCGGCACCGTGCGCGACGAGCAGATGGCGCGCCTCAAAGAAATCAAAGCCAAACGCGACAATGCCGCCGTGCAAAAGGCGCTGGAAAAAATCACCGCTGTGGCCGAAAAGGGAGGAAACCTTCTGGAAGCATCCATTGAAGCGATGCGGTTACGAGCGACTGTGGGCGAAGTCTCCGACGCCATGGAAAAAATATTCGGCCGCTATGTTGCCACGACCCGGGTCATCTCCGGCGCTTATTCCTCTGAATACGGAGACAGCGAAGTCATCAATGCCCTCAGAAAACGGACCGAGGCGTTTCTGGAGAAGACAGGACGCCGCCCGAGACTTCTGGTAACCAAGATGGGACAGGACGGTCATGACCGGGGCATCAAGGTGGTGGCCACGGCGTATGCGGACATCGGTTTTGATGTGGACATCAGCCCGATGTTTCAAACGCCGGAGGAAGCGGCCAAAATGGCCATTGAAAACGATGTGCATGTGGTGGGCGTTTCCAGCCTGGCGGCCGGCCATAAGACCCTGGTTCCCGAACTTATCGAAAATTTGAGGAAAACGGGCGGTGAAGATATTCTTGTGGTGGCAGGCGGTGTAATTCCACCCGTGGATTATGACTTCCTGTATGGCAAAGGCGTGAAAGG
>DNYQ01000199.1 GCA_003506745.1 Syntrophaceae bacterium | reverse complement strand
AACTCTTTGACGAAGCTGTCCGGCACAGGGGAGGGCATTCGGCAAAAGCTGTTTGCAGTTCGGGAAAAACGGGTGCGCCCGCATAAAGACGACAAAATTCTGACGGATTGGAACGGCCTGATGATCGCGGCGCTGGCGCGAGGCGCGCAGGTATTGGATGAACCGGCTTATGCCAAAGCTGCCGCCCGCGCGATGAATTTTATGGTTCAGTCTCTGCAAACCAAAGAAGGCAGGCTGTTGCACCGTTTCCGTGAAGGCCACAGCTCCGTTGCCGCGAATATCGATGATTATGCTTTTGTGATCTGGGCGCTTCTGGAACTCTATGAGGCAACACTTGAAACAAAGCACCTGTTCAAGGCGCTGGAGTATCAGTCGCACGTGTTCGCTTATTTTCGGGATGATCGGGACGGCGGTCTCTTCTTTAACGCTTATGACGCGGAAGCGCTTTTAATCCGTCCGAAAGAACTCTATGACGGCGCCATCCCGTCCGGCAATTCTGTGGCGTTTATGAATGCGCTGCGATTGTCCCGGATCACCGGAGATGTTGAAATGGATGAACGGGCTCATGAAATTTACAGAGCCTTCAGCGGGCAGGTGGAAGCGGCGCCGACGGCTTTTACGCACTTCCTCTGCGGGCTGGACTTTGCCGTCGGTCCGGCAAGTGAAGTGATTATCGCCGGAAAGATGGAACAGCCGGACACGCAGGCGTTGTTGAAAACTTTAAGAATCAGCTTTGCGCCGAACAAGATCGTGGTTTTCCGGTCGGAGAGTTCGGAGCAGCCGGATATTGAAACTATCGCGCCTTATGTGCAGCCTTATCGCAGCATCAACGGCCGGGCGACCGCCTATGTCTGCTCGAATTTCAAATGCTCGCTGCCGACAAACGATCCGGAACAGATGATGGACTTGCTGAATAAGAAGTAGGGATCTATTTCCCCAGGCATTCGGATTTTCCTTTGCCATGGCCTTCCGTATCTTCTTTTGTCAGGATGCCGTCTTCAAACGTCAAGGCGTAGATGTAATCGTTTTCGCCGCAGTTGTAATACCAGACTTCTACCTTGTTGCCGCATTTTTTTGATTTTTTCGTCTTGGTGTTCTTATCGGCGAGCGTATAGGTTTTTTGCCCCTCACAGAACCTTTCTATCGTGGTTGGTTGTCCGCAGATAATTTTAACCCGGGCTTTGGTGTCGCCGCTGGAAACCAGACCGGTTCCGCATCGAAACGCAAATGCGTTCGTGCCGCAAAAGAATAAAATGATGATGCCGATCAAAAAGATTCGAAGCGTTTTCATTTTTCATCCTTTCTTTTTTGAGTCGTTAATGAGTACAAGATATTCATATTTGTAAAGATCATAGACAAACTGCCGGATAATTTCCTGTTCGTCGGAGAGCGGNNGGATCGCTCAGGGAAGCTTCACAACTGTGTTCACTCAAATAAATATACGGGATGCCGGCCGCGCAAAGCTTTTCCACCGCTTCCAGCGCGCCGATATTGATGTTTTCGTCGGGAGTAAACTGGAGGGGGTATTCTTCCTCATAATCCGCAATTTTGTTCAAAAAGCGAATGGTTTCGGATGCATTCGGCGATGACTGATCGTTTTCCATAACCAGTGTGGGGAAATCGCCTAGATTTTCGTTGAGGATAGCCAGATCAAAGCCGCGAAGATCGGACAAGGGCATTTTTAGAAAATCCATTTCGCGGAAGTCCACGGGAAATTCCGCCAGAGTTTCTTTCTGCCTGCTTAAAAGAAAAGGTGAAAGATCCAGCATGGTGGCCCGAAGGCCGGGCGCCAGGGTCAGAAAGTCCTTCATCAGATACCCCAGGCCGCCGCCCACTTCCAGGACGGTTTTGATCTGAGTCAGGGGAATGGTTTTTTCCAGAAAACGGAAAAGTTGCGTGCCGAAAGATGCGTTGTTGCGAAGCACTCCGCGGCACGGGCTTTGCTCCGGATGCAGGGCATTGCAGACGGTCAGTTCCCATCCCAGAGACGTCAACGCATGAAGGTGATAATCATTTGTGGTATTTAAAATATAGCCCATAGACTCCAATATTGACCGGTATTACTTTTTTATTGCGGGGAATCTTTTCCGAAGGTCCGGAATAAGTTCCGTGCGGATGTGTTCCAAATCCGCGAATTTTCGCGTATAGGCGCTGGAGAAACGCAAGACACAGGTTGGCGTTTGATCGATTTCAAACTGTTTGATCATGGCCGACCATTGTTTAAAAACGGGTTTGGGATCGATGACTCTCAGGGCGATATTTTTTGACTGGAGATAGGCGGCCAATACGTTTTCCTGATCGATCTTCTTTTGGGCGGCCAGAGAAAACAGAATATTTCTGGTTTTCAATATATTTTGATAGCCTTTGTTCGCGGCGACGGCGGCAAGGAAATATTTCGCGTAAAGGGCGGTTTCTCTGTGTCCCGGAAGGTCAACAAAGGTTATCTTTATATCTCCGCGGGCCAGAAGTCTTTCGAGTTCCGGTTCCAGATCTTTTTCCGCGGACTGGCAGGGCGGGCAAAAGTAATCCGTGAAAATGATGAGTTCCCAGGCGCCCTGGCCATAGGAAGGAACGTTTGCGCCGTCAGCGGCATAGGCGGGCGTGGCCGAGCCGGTAAAGGAAACGCAGACAAAAAGATAACCGATCATCATCATGGCCAAAAGAGGCATGCGCTGCCGGTCGAGGAAGGGGATTTTTGCATCGCCGAAGATATAGATCAATTTTTGGTGCCATTTGTTCATCATGCTGCCCCTCTCGTAGTTGATCAGATACATGAACAGGACCATCAGGCCGAAAGTAAGGCAAAAAGGGCAAAAAACATTTTCCGACACCTGAAAGCAGACCAGAAAGACCTCCACGCCGATTCCCGCAGCGACCAGCATTCTCAGCAAATTCGCCTGCTTCAAAAGCGCCAGCAAAATTATGGCCGCCATGTATCCCACGCCGACATATTTCAGGTCGATGCCGAAAATATCGCCGCGGAGATAGGAACAGGCCGTATCGCAGGAGGCGTAATACGCCATCAATCCGATGCCGATTAAAGCCGGCAGGATCGTGATCATTAATCGGTGATGCATCAGCAGCCGGTAAAGGCCCATGGAATATTCCTTATAAAATGAATTGGCGGGGATTATAAAGACTGGGAAAGGCAATGTCAATATAATGTTCGGGGCCGGACGGA
>DNYQ01000188.1 GCA_003506745.1 Syntrophaceae bacterium | reverse complement strand
ATCCGGGCCAGTATGCCCGTCTCCGCCGGGTGCGCTCGCCCGAGCCGCACCCCCTGTTCAGGATCGTTCCGGGACCGGTGCGGGACTGGGAGCGGAGGTAACCTCATCCCGTCGACCAGAGTTTCGAAAACGGGCTCTTGATCTTCAGGGATTTGAGCTTGTCCTCGACCTCCTTCCGGGTCAGCTCGTCGTAGGTCAGGATAACCACGTACTTGGCGTAATCGAACATCAGGATCATCCGGCTCTGGCTCTCCAGCGCGTGACGCTGCTCGACGGCCGTTTCGAAGACGGCCTCGTATTCGGCGATGAGCCACATGTGGCGCCGCATGAGGATGAGCGAGTAGATGGCCTGGGGGAGCGGGATGCGCCGGTTGTAAAAATCCCGCGCGTACTTCGTGAACAGGACGTGGGCCTCCTCGAACGGCTTGTCGGTCGCGAAGAGCTTCCGGTAGTTGCTGTAGAACAGCAGGGCCAGCTCGATCGCCTCGGCCCGGGGCATCGCATGGAAGACCGGGGTTTTGGGGTTGATCTTCACGTTCTTGTACCACTGCTCGGCAATTTCCTGGGCTTTGTACTCAACCGTCTCGATCAGCTTCGTCGTATACGCCGTTGTCATGGCCGGACCCTCTTCCTTGAGATCGTCTTTGGCGTGCGGTTAGAGAACATGACGGCATTGCGCAAGACTGCTCAGGTCGGACCCCTGNNNNTTCAACGGGCGTCTTCGCTACTACGGCCTCTGCTGACTCCCCAACTACTCTCATAATCGGGGTCTCCCCGGCTAAGTGCGCAAACTTTCCCGACGCGCCGCCAGACTCTACCACCCACGTTTCTTTGACAGCCCATTCGCATTTCCTGGCATACTCGCCTCCCGTGGCAGGCCTCTCTGTCTGTTCGTGTTCCTACGGTCGTCGGTTTGCCTTCGGCTTCTTCCAGCTTCCCCTTACGGGTTCCACCTTGCCGTTCGGCTACGGTTGCCGCTGTCGGCTCCGTCAGACTCCTTTCATTCTGATAGTTCGCGCCCATGCCGGGCACACTAGAGCGCGGTCGCGACCGTTCCCTATATTTACCATTCACTATCTTGTCAGCCCGAGCCCTTTTCTGTCATGGTGAGCCCGTCGAACCATGACACCTATGACCCATGACCTATCGCCCATTGCCTGTCTTTCACTCGTCACTCATTAACATAATTTCCACGTCCTGAAAAGTTTGTATTCGGCAGCGCCGCTTCAATTTTTTCCAGAAGCCCGAAAAGCGTTTTTTTGTCGCGCGCGGATACGGCCACGGCATCGAATCGCCTGCACAGGGTTGCCAGCAGTTCCTTATCGGGAAAGCGATCCGCTTTGTTGAAAACGCGAATCCCCGGTTTATTGACGATTTCCAGCTCTCCCAGGATGCTTTCCACGGCGGTAATCTGTTCTTCAAACTGGCTGCTGCTGACATCGATGATGTGCAAAAGCAAATCCGCTTCCTGAAGTTCGTCAAGTGTCGCCCGGAAAGCGCTGAAAAGTTCTTTGGGCAGATTCCGGATAAAACCCACGGTATCCGTGATGATGGCTTCGGTGTCCCGCGGAAATCTCAGCCTCGCGCTTTTTGTGTCCAGGGTGGCAAACAGCTTATCTTCCGCCAGAACGGCGCTTTGCGTCAAAGTGTTGAGCAGGGTGGACTTGCCCGCGTTGGTGTAGCCGACAATGGAGATCACCGGCAGGCCTGATTTTTCCCGCCGTCCCCGCCGCTGGCCGCGGGATTTGGCAATGGCCTTCAAATCCTTTTCCAGCCGTTGGATGCGCTCACGAATTCTGCGCCGGTCGATTTCCAGTTTGGTTTCGCCCGGACCCACGCCGCCGATGCCGCCGGCCAGCCGTGAAAGCGAGGTGTCCTTGTGCATCAGACGCGGCAGCAGATACTTGAGCTGCGCCAGTTCCACCTGAATTTTTCCTTCGCGGCTGTGGGCGCGGCGGGCGAAGATATCCAGAATCACCTGGGTGCGGTCGAGAATTTTCAGACCGGTAAAATCGCCGATGGATCGCACCTGCGCGGGCGTCAGCTCATGGTCGAAGATCAGCAGATTCGCGCCGATTTGCGTGGCGCGAAGATCAATGTCCGACAATTTGCCCCGGCCGACCAGATATCTCGGATCCGGTTGCGGACGGTATTGAATCTGTGTGTCAAAAACTTCCACCCCGCAAGTGACGGCCAGTTGCCGCAGTTCTTCAAGAGAGGCTTCCGCCGGGGCCAGCGGATTTTTTTCCACCCGGACCAGGATGGCTTTTTCCGCCGCGTCGATCCTGCGGATTTTTTGCCGCCTTGCAAATTCATCCTCCAGGGCGGCGATGAAGGATATGAAATTCAGATTCAGCCGGTACGGTTCCTGGGGATCGTGGATCAGCCAGTAGGCGCCCTGCGGGTTTTCGGGAATCAGATGCGCCCAAAAAAGTTTGCCGGGAGAACCGTCTTCGTGCACTTGAAGCGCGCCGATCATGTCCAGGCGCAGATGGGACAAGTCCGTCAGGTCTTCCGGGGAAAGGTCTTCGCCGTTTAAATGCGTATGAATCAGCCTGAGCCCTTTGAACCGGGTGGATGCCGCGCGAAAGGCATCCAGTCCGGGAATGAAAATGCCTTTATGATCGCCCAGGATGATCATGCTGATTTCGCCCTTGCGGTTGATCAGCAGACCAATCTGCCGGTTGAGGGCGCTGGAAAGAAAGGATACTTCCCGGGCGAGATCATTGCTGATTAAATTTTCCGGCGGGATGCCGCGCCGATAAAGCCGTTCCAGAGATTTGATCTGCTGGGCGCCCAGTCCTGACAGGTTGCCGAATATTTTATTGATGGTCTGACGTCCTTACTGTCCGTAAATTAATTTTATGCTTCATACGGGTTTGCGGCCGCAATAGTCAAGCATGTTTATTCATACATCGCCGTGAGCAGTTCCAGAATTTTGGACTGGCCGGGCAATGTGGGGTCTGTCGCCATGTTGACTGCGTCGCGCGACGTATAAAAAGCGATTTCCCGGAGCGCCTCCCGGCTCAGGCCGTAGGATTTAAGACGCAGATCAATATTCAATTCCCCATAGAGCCACCTGAGCGCCGCCTCCAGATCGTCCGACCGGTTGATCAGATAAGCCATATCCATGAAGGCGTCCCGGCAGGTTTCCTTATTGGCCATGACAAACCCCAGAAGGCCGAAAATGGCCGCCCGGCCGTGCGGCAGGTGATAGTGGGCGCCGATGGCATGGGTGAGGGCATGTCCCAGCCCGAGGCCTTTGAGGAAAGCCAGGCCGCCGCAGATGGCCGCCATGCACATGTCCGTCCGGGCGCGGATGTTGTCCGGCTCTTTGTAGGCCGTAATCAGGCTGCGGCCGATGAGTTTGACGCCGAAGAGCGCCTTGGATTCGAAATAGGGATGATAAGGCGTGGCCAGCGACACGCTGCCTTCAATACAATGCGAGAGNNGTCGGCACGCAGATGATCGGCGGGAAGATCGGCTTGATTTTGCCGCCGCCGCCGACAAGGCCCTCGTATTCACGCATATCGCCCGGGTGCGTGACGCGCAGGCCCAGCGTCTTGGCCGTATCGAGTGAACTTCCGCCTCCGAGGCCTAAGATTCCGTTGCAGCCCTTTTCCTTGTAGAGGGCGCCGGCCCGTTCGATGAGTTCGATGGGCGGGTCCGGTTCCACTTCCGCAAAAATTTCCGTCTCCAAGCCGCTTTTTTTCAGGATGGTTTGAACTTCCGCCGCGCGGCCGCTTTTCAACATGAACGGATCGGTGACCAGAAAAACCTTTGTTACCTTCAGTTCCTTAATTTTCCTGCCCATGGTTTTAGCCACGCCCTCGCCCGTGAGAATATCCGGCATGGGCGGGATGCGGATTTCCCGGATTTTGCTTTTTTCCCTGAAGGCATCGAGGCCTTTCCATAAATCTTTCACGTCCGCTTCATTGACATCGAAGACGGAGCTGGTCGGCGCGATCAGTTCCTTGCGGAAGAAGGCGGGAATGGTTGTGTCGATTGTGCTGAACGGCGCTTTTTCGTTAAAGGCCAGTTGGTCGCGAAGGGCCTGCTTGGCGATGTTGACAACGTCTTCTCCCGTCATATTCAAACCGAAACGCGCGTTCATCAGTTGCGCGAAGAAAGGGTAAACCGGCTCGCCGCCGGGGACGGCATTGAGACAATAACCGAAGGCGTCGCAGGCCGCGGCCTTGATCTGCGTTGCGAGCGAGGTTTGAATTTGTTCTTTCTTTTCCTTGGGTTGACGATAGGTGAGGCCGGCCGTATGATCCGCGCCCATCGGCGATGAGAAATACGTCACGCCCGTGCCTTTCACTGCCCGCGGATCATGTGCGGGAAGGGCCTGTCCCTTGAAAGCGGGAATCCGGTCAACGTTGAGGAATCGGGCGGTCGTCACGACACCGCCCCCAAGCGCAAATCCCAGGGGGGTTTCCTTTTCAATTTCGCCAAGAAGTTTTTCGGCGCCCGGCGCGTCTCCCCAGTTCATTTTGCCCGCTTCAGCGGCCACACCCAGGGCGCTTCCTGTTTCAATGCCGTCGAGTCCGATATCGTCGCACATATATTTGAGCCGGGCGATGGCGTCGTTGTCGGTGATGCCCAGATTGGTGCCCAGAAGCGCGATGGTTTCATATTCGTAAGCTGCGCATATTTTTTTGCCGTCTTTATCCGGATAGATAATGGAGCATTGGACCAGGCAGCCCGGCATGCAGCCATGCATTTTGCCGCCGCGTTCAAACAGAATTTTTTGGATGTTGTTGCCGCTCACCGCTGTAAAATTGTCAGGACGACCGGAACGGTAATTCATGGCCGGCAGGGTGCCGTGACCGGCGGAGTTGTTGATCGCGAACGGGGTGCCGAAGCGCGAATACAAACTGATGCTGACGTCGTGCTTTAAAATTTCCGCCCATTCGCGGACGGTTTTACGGAAAGCTTCCGGATCGGCAATGGGCACCTGATCCGTCCCCGTCGGATCGAGGATGATCGCCTTGAGCCCCTTGGAGCCCATGACGGCGCCCAAACCGCCTCGCGCGGCATTGCGCGACGGATCGCCGAAAATATCGGTCAGCGATACGGACGCGCCCTTGTATTGCCTCTCTCCGGCCAACCCCGTGGAGATGACGGCGACTTTGTCGGAATATTTTTGATGAAGGGCGGAAACAAGTTCATAATTCTTCATTCCGCGGTATTCCCCGGCCGAAACCAGTTCGGCTTGATCTTTGTCGATTTTCAGGCAGTATAGTTGGCCGTCTTTGGACGCCCCTTCAAAAATAATGGCTCGCAATCCCAGGCGGTCAAGATACTGTCCGGCGGGTCCTCCCGAGTTGGCTTCCTTGATGCCTTGCGTGAGCGGGCTTTTCGCACCGACGGAGACGCGTCCCAGCTGCGGCGCGCGGGTGCCGGCCAGAGGACCGCAGGCGACAATCAGTTTGTTTTCTTTGCCCAGCGGGCCGCAGGAGGGCGGGACTTCCTTATTCAGGATTTTGGCAATCAGAGCGCTGCCGCCGAGGTAGGTCCACTCTTTTGGAAGATTTTCGAAGACGACTTTTTGATCGTCCATGGATACGCGTAGAATTTTCATGGAAGCCCCCTTGTGATGAACATTTGTTCTTTGTACAGGATGCAGGAGTATAATGAAGAAATCATGGGCAAGTCAATCAAATAATAGGCTGATCGGCTATCAGGCTGAAG